>NZ_JBHSHQ010000009.1:0-75703 GCF_042652985.1 Ruoffia tabacinasalis
GGACTTTAATGAAGTGAACCAAGCGTTTATTTCTTCTGTCGCCGTGCGCAGAAATAAAATACCTAGAAAACCTTTAAACTATAAGACGCCGTTGGAGGTCTTTATTGAGAATGTATCAGAGTTAAATTATTTCTAGCTTAAATTGACAAATCAAATTTTAAAAAGCAAAAAAACCTCCTACTTTAGTAAGTAAGAGGTTTATTCAGTCAACAATATAATCCTATTTCAGCATGATACGATAAGCTTATAATAGGCGCCTTTTAGGGGGTTTTTAATTAAACAACTTACCCCCAGTTAGAACGCCACGCTATAAAGCGCGTCATATCACCGTTTTTGTACGATCTAGGCAGGATTCGAACCTGCGACCGTTCGCTTAGAAGGCGAATGCTCTATCCAGCTGAGCTACTAGACCAAATCAATACTGACAACTCTTATATTATATCCTATGATTGACTGATTTGTCAATAACATTTTTAAAAGAGTTGTCGGTATTTTCTCACTAAATTAATGTTGTATCTTCATCTGGTTCCCAAGGTGTTTTTTCATCAATATGATCATAGAATAAGATTCCTTTTAAGTGATCAATTTCGTGTTGTACAACGACTGCTTCATAATCTCTTAAACGAATTTTCTTTTCGTTACCTTCTAAATCATTATATTTAACCGTTACACGTTTAGGTCTTGGAACGATTCCTGGTACTTCGCGAGGAACTGAGAGACAGCCTTCGCCCTCTTTCAACGCTACTTTTTGAACCGCATGGCTTATGATTTTTGGATTAACAAAGATTTCATCAATCAGAGGTTCAGTTTCATTTCCCTCTTCATCATAATCCATTAAATATACAGCAAATATTTGTTGGTCGATACCAATTTGTGGTGCTGCTACTCCTACGCCTGGACGCAAGTTATATTTTTCAGCCGTTTCTGAATCTTGGCTGTTTATTAAGAATTGTCTCATAGCCACAGCTGTCTCTTTCAATTCTTCATTGATTGGAAACTCTACAGGCCTAGCTTGTTCTCTTAAGATTGGTTCTTTTTCAGGAACAAAATCTTTCATTGTTATCATATTATTCCTCATTTCTTATATCAGTTAGACGTCGTCGATATCCCGATAGTATATAATACTGATATTCTTCATTAAATTCAATGTCTTTTATTAAAGTTTTTTGTCGGTATAGCGCTAATAACTCTGCTTCTTCAGGTTGAATTTCTACTTGAAACTCTTCTGCATTCGATATACAGATATCCCAAATCGCTTGTTTTAAGGTTTCAATACCTTTTTTATCCAGTGCTGAGATAGTTACATTAGGTTGCAATGTCGGTTCAAACCCTGGATCTGCTTTATCTATCTTGTTGTAGACAGTTAAGACCGGGATATGATCCATATCTAACTCTTTTAACAACTCTACGACGGTATCTTCATGCATATTGCTTGCAGGATGAGAGGCATCTACGACGTGTATTAATAAATCCACAAAGCGAATCTCTTCCAATGTTGAATTAAATGCATGAATTAATTCTGTAGGTAGTTCATCAATAAAACCTACCGTATCTGTAATAGTGAAGGCATCATGACCGTTAATTTCTAACTTACGCGTTAAAGGGTCTAAGGTTGCGAATAATTGGTCTTGAACATACGTCTCACTTTCAGTTAATTCGCGTAACAAGGTTGATTTCCCTGCGTTTGTATAACCTGCTAGACCAATATTAAATTCTCGGCCAGACTGTCTTCTAATACGCGTTCTTTCACGGTGTTCTTCCAATTGTTTCAAGTCTTTCTCAATCGTATGAATGCGACCACGAATGACACGACGATCTTGTTCTAGTTTAGTCTCACCGGGTCCTCTAGTTCCAATCCCACCGGCTAGTCGAGATAATGATGTCCCTTGTCCGATGACTCTTGGAAGTAAATATTGGTATTGAGCTAGTTCAACTTGAAGTTTCCCTGCTTGGCTTCGCGCTCTTTGAGCAAATATATCAAGAATCAATTGTACACGGTCAATGACTTTTACGTCAAGTTGTTCTTCTAAATACATATTTGTGTTTGGTGATAATCTATTTAAAAAGATAACTAAATCAATATCAGAGTTAATGACAAAATCACGAACATCCACTAGTTTTCCACTACCTACGACGGATTTCTGATCGATGCGCCTTAATTTTTGAGTGATTTCTCCAACCGGTAGACCATTAGCGGTCTCCGTTAGTGCCTTCATTTCTTTCATGATCGTTTCAAATTTTAAATCTGAAATGTTTTCTGTTTGTACTCCGACTATAAGTACCCTCTCGGGGTGATTTTCAGTCTCTATCATATTTTTTTATCAACCTTTCAATTATTCTCTATATGTTCTTTCACTATACGTGAAGCTTCATTTATTGCGCCTTTTTCATTCGTCATATCGATCCATTGTGGGTGCTTCATACGGTTTCTAAACCACGTTAATTGTCGTTTGGCATAACGTCTGGAGTTTTGTTGAATTGTTTCAATGACTTCTTCTTTATCCATTTGATTATTGAAGTAAGGCCACCATTCTTTATAGCCGATACCTTTCACACTTTGCCAATCGGCACCTTCTGCCTGATCATATAACCATTTTGCCTCGTTTTCTAAGTCGGCTTTGACCATTTCATGCACTCTTAAATTTATTCTATCATATAATGCTTCTCGATCGCGATTTAATACTAATAAGCATTCATTAAATACCGATTTTTTTATGTCATGTCCTGTTTGACTGGAAAAAGACCTTCCCGTTACTTGAATAACCTCAAGCGCGCGAATGGTTCTGCGAACGTTTTGGTATGGGATTTTCTTGGCTGCTTCTGGATCGAGTTCGTTCAATCGGTTCCACATTGCTAAGTTACCCAATTTTAATGCTTGTTCTTCTAACTCTTTTCGAACTTCCTCATCTTGACTATCAACGCTTCCAAATTCTAAGTCGTATAACAAGCCTTCTAAGTAGAGTCCTGTTCCACCTACGATGATCGGTAGTTTTCCTCTTTGATGAATATCTTTGATTAATTTTTTAGCTTCATGTTTAAATTCACTTGCGTTATAAGGTTCTGAAACTTCAAGAATATCAAGCATATGATGGGGAACACCGTCCATTTCAGAAGCCTTAATTTTTCCTGTTCCAATATTTAAGTGCTTATACACTTGCAGACTATCGCCATTGATAATCTCACCATTAAATTCTTTCGCTAAATCTATACTCAGTTGTGTCTTTCCTACACCTGTAGGTCCTGCTATGACGAGTATCGATATTGATTTTAAATCCATGTACATTATCCTTTATACTTACTTTTTCATTGGGTGATATTCTTTTAATAATTCTTTAGCCATACGAAGCGATGTTTGAGTCATATCTCTTCCTGAAAGCATGAGTGCTATGGCTTCAATGCGTTCATTCGGTGATAATTGCTTCACATTTGTAGCTGTTTTTTTATCTTCGACTTGCTTAAAGATATACAGTTGCTTATTCGAAATTGCTGCAACTTGTGGTAAATGCGTAATACAAAATACTTGATGGTATTGAGATACTTCGCGAATCTTTTCAGCGATGGCTTGTCCAACTCGGCCAGAGACTCCAGTATCTATCTCATCGAATACCATCACTTTGGGTGATGTTTCGCGACTAAATACGGTCTTCAATGCCAACATAAAACGCGATAACTCTCCCCCACTAGCGACTTGAACTAATGGTTTTTGATCTTCTCCCACGTTAGTTGCGACATAAAACTCCACACTATTAAAGCCAGTTGGCGTTAGTCTCACAATTTCATCGATATTAACCATGTTTAAAGCCGTATCAATACTAGGTTCACTAAATCGAACTGTAAAGCGGCTATTCTCCATATATAAATCTTTTAATTCTGCTTCAATGGCTGAAATTAAATCTTGGGCAATGGATTGTCTTTTGTCATTAAGTCGTTTAGCTTTATCTAACGCACTTTGATAAGCTTCACTCAATTGAGCTTCAAGATCTTCAAGATAACTTTCCCGATGACTAATTTGATAAACTTCTTCAGATATTTCGTTGAAATAATCTAATATCTCACTTAATTCCATCCCATACTTTCGCTTTAAGCGACTTAATTCGCCTAATCGGTCTTCAACTTGATCAATGGTTTGATTTTCTTCATCGAAGTCATTATCAAGTGCGGCCAATTGATGACTGTATTCTTCTAAATCATATTTAGATGACGAGAGTCCGTCATGGATTTTTGCGAGTTGAGGTTGATAATCTTTAATCTCTTCTAATAGTAACAAGATTTGATCTAATTGCGTGATGACACTTTGATCTGATTCGCTAAGTAAGCTATTAATAGTGCTCATATTTTGATTAATTTGTTGAGCGTGTTGCAATTGCTTACTCATCTCTTCGAGTTCTTCATCTTCACCTATAACTATTTGAGCTTCTTCGATCTCATTAATTTGAAATTCAAGGAAGTTTACCCGTTGGCGGTCATTCGTATCAGATTGCTGAGCATCTAGCCATTCTTTACGAAGTTGGCTATAAGTTATATAAGCTTTCTGATAGTCCTCCAACTCTTTTTTAATTCTTTTATTGCCATAATTATCCAATAAAGATAAATGCTTTGTACGGTCCAACAATTCTTGATGTTCATTTTGTCCATGAATATCTACGAGATAATTCCCTATTTCTTTAAGTAAGGTGACGTTAGCTAATTGACCATTAATTCGAATGGTATTTTTCCCTGATTTATTAATTTCTCGTCGAATAATCAGACCATCCATGGCTATATCAACATTTAAGCCAAATTCAACTAGGGAATTTTCTAAGTCTTCCGGTAAATGATCAAAAGAAAATAAGCCTTCAATTAATAATTTATCGTCTCCGTGTCGAATATAATCACTTGACCCACGACCACCACAAAGAATACCTAGGGCATCAATAATAATTGATTTCCCGGCTCCTGTCTCACCTGAAAGAACCGTCATCCCTTCGGTAAAATCGATATTCACTGCTTCAATAATCGCAAAATTCTCAATTGTTAAACTTTGTAGCATAACTTCACCCCATTGGTTTTTATAAATTATCGTGTGCTATTTGCACTATCTCTTCAATATTTATGTTTGCTTTACTATCATTGTTCAATTCTTTTGAGTTTTTAATATGGGCTAGAAATTCAATGTTTCCTTCGCCACCAGTAATTGGTGAATAAGTTAAATTCTCGATGGTATAGCCGATACGGCACATCATATCGATGACTTCGTGTAAGACATCTTTATGAACGGTCATATCCTTAATAATCCCTTTTTTACCGACACGCTCTGGTCCTGCTTCAAATTGTGGTTTAATAAGCACTAATACCGATCCGTCTTGTTCTAAGATTGGAATAAGTGGTGGTAAAATTAATCCAAGAGAAATAAACGAGACATCAATACTCGCAATCGTTGGCGTTCCTTCCGTGAAATCCTCAGGCACTGAATGACGGAAGTTTTGACGCTCCATCACTACCACTCGCTCATCTTGACGTAATTTATAAGCTAATTGATTATAACCTACATCCAAGGCATAACTTAACTTTGCACCATTTTGTAAGGCTGCATCCGTAAAACCTCCGGTAGAAGAACCTATATCAAGTAAGATATGATCGGTCATATCGATACCAAAATGTTTAATCGCTTTTTCTAATTTTAAGCCTCCGCGACTCACATATGGGATGGTCTTACCTTTAATATGCAACTCTTTTGTAATATCAATCTTCTCACCAGGTTTATCATAGCGCTGGTTATTCGCATCATAAATTTGCCCCGCCATAATCAAGCGTTTCGCTTGCTCACGTGTATCTGTTAGTCCAGATTGAACTACTAATTTATCTAATCGTTCTTTTTTCATATGACTCCTTAGTCTATATCTGTGAATGAGAGAAATTTATTTAAAATACTGTAATCCGTTCCACTCAACTTAGTAATTTTTTCAATGATTTTTTCCGCTTTTTCACGTTCTTGACCTAAAACTTCTTTTGATTCTTCTAAACCAAGTAAGTTTGGATAGGTTGATTTCTTGTTGAATTCATCACTTGAATGACCTTTTCCAGATAACGTACTGTCATCAATTACATCAAGTAAATCATTATGGATTTGATATAAAACGCCAAAGGTTTCACCAAAGTTTACTAATAATTCTTCAATTTCAGGGCTGAATTCGCCAATAATGGCTGCGGCTTGTGTCGCAAAGGTAAATAATTTCCCCGTTTTAAATTCATGAATCTGATTTAATTCTTCTAACGTAATTTCTTTATTCTCCGCTTGCATGTCACCTAGTTGACCTGCAACCATCCCGTGTGAACCTGCAGCAGAACTTAGTAAAGACATAATTTTAACTTTCTGTTTACTCTTTAATTTTGAATCATCACTAATCAGGCTGAATGCATCCGTTAATAATGCGTCCCCTGCTAGAATGGCTGTCGCTTCATCAAATTTAATATGAGCGGTTGGTTGACCTCGTCTTAAGTCATCATTGTCCATCGCCGGTAAATCATCATGAATTAAAGAATACGTATGAATAAATTCTAAAGCAACAGCTGTGGTTGCTCCTTTTTTCATATGCTTCTCTGATTCTGCGTTTAAGATAGCCAGTAATAGTAACGGACGTAGTCGTTTGCCGCCACCTTTTAATGAATAAATCATTGGTTTTAACATTTCAATTGGCGTTTGAAGAAGGCGAATATGTTCGTCTAATTCAGTTTCAAATACATTTCTTAAATCGTTTAAATCTTGTTTAGTCATTCATAACCTCTCTATCTAATTCAACATCACCTTTATCTGTCATCATCTTAGCGACTGTGCTTTCTGCATCAGTTAATGATTTTTGGCAATATTGGCTTAACTCTACTCCGCGTTGAAAAGATTCTAACGCTTTTTCTAAAGGTAAATCGCCCTTTTCAAGTTGAGATACAATTTGTTCTAACTCTTGTAATGCTTCTTCGAAATTTTCTGGTTGCTTTGTTTTTGCCATTGTTTACTCCTTCTCTATATCAGAAAGCTGTTGAAATATATTATCTGTAGATGTTTCTGTTACTTGTGCTTCAATTTGTCCGTCACTTAAATTTACCTTAATCATATCATTTTTTTCAACTTCAGTGATATGTTTTACAATGTTATCTTTTGAAGTCACGACTGCATATCCTCTTTGAACGCTCTTTAATGGGCTATATGCGTCAAGCAATTGCATGAGATTACCAAAGACAACTTTCTTATTGTATTGATATTGTTCCATATTACGATTTAATTGTTTCGTAAAAGCCGTTAAATCTTTTTGGTATTGATTAATAAGCCCTTGCGGTTGTTGTAAGGACAGTCGTTGTTTTAACACGTTTACTTGATTCTTTTGCTCCGTAAAGTAATTATCTTTGTTATTATTCAATCTTTCGATCGCTAAGTCTAGCTGTTGCATGTATGGTTGATATAGTCGCTCAGGTTGTGTCATGACATAAGATTGGGCAAAGCGCTCATAATACTTTCGCATATATTGAATGCGTTGATTCATTGAATAAAATACGCGCTCTTCCATCTGAGTTAAGTAAGTTAATACTTCTTGTAAGACTGGTACGGCAATTTCAGCCGCAGCAGTTGGGGTTGCAACTCGAATGTCAGCCACAAGATCAGACAAGGTTGTATCTGTTTCGTGACCAATTGAAGATATTACTGGAAGCGGACAATTTAGAATAGCCATTGCGACTTGTTCGTCATTAAAGCACCAAAGATCCTCTATGGAACCTCCCCCACGTGCAACAATGACTGTGTCAAACTCGTCTTGCCTATCTTTAACTTTATTAAAGGCTGCGACGATTTCACCCGCGGCTTCTTTACCTTGTACCCGGGTTGGAATGACTGTGATTTCAACGATTGGATAGCGACGATTGATGGTCGTAATAATATCGCGAATTACTGCTCCACTTGGACTCGTGATAACCGCGATTTTCTTAGGAAAGCGTGGAATTGGTAATTTAGGTCGATCAAATAGACCAGCTTTTTTGAATTTTTCTTTTAATTGTTCTAGTTGTTGGTATAAAGCTCCAATTCCATCTGGTTGAATGCTATCAATCACAATTTGATACGCTCCAGAAGGTTCATATAAAGTAATCTTTCCGGTAACGAATACTTTCATCCCTTCTTCAATATTGAACTTAACGCGTTGAAAAGCCGAACGATACATCACTGCACTAATTCTTGCCCCTTCATCTTTCAAGCTAAAATATTGATGGGAATTGGGTCTCAAGCGAAAATTTGACACCTCTCCTACAACAAACACTCGTTGTAAATGCGGATCGACATCAAATTTTCTTTTTATATATTTGGTTAACGCTTGTACCGTTAAGTACTCTTGATTTTTTTCACTCATAAACTAACACCGTCTATGTAATCTTCGCTATTTAAACCATGCTGAATGCAGGCACATAGAATTGTTTGCTCCATTAACATCGCTACCGTCATTGGCCCGACACCTCCGGGTACTGGTGTAATAGCACTTACTTTATCAAATACTCCTTCATAATCAACATCTCCGACGAGTCTTCCATCATCTAATCGATTAATTCCGACATCAATGACAATTGCTCCATCTTTTAAATCATCTTCTTTCACCAGATGCGGTGAACCAGCAGCGACCATGACAACATCGGCCTCAATTAAGTGTTGATGTAAGTCTCGAGTTAAGAGATGTGTAATCGTGACGGTACTACCCATATTAGCTAAAAGGATGGATAAAGGTTTTCCAACAATTTGGCTGTAACCTACAACGGTGACATCTTTTCCTTTAATGTCAATGTTGTAACGGTCAAGCAAACGTAAAATCCCTCGAGGTGTACAAGGATATAATTCACCCGTGCCCTCGACAATTTTCCCCATATTATAAGGATGGAAACCATCAACGTCTTTATCTGGTCGAATGACTTCTGTTACTGCCACTTGACTTAAATGTTTTGGTAGTGGGAATTGAACAATCATCCCTGTGACTGTGGGGTCATCATTTAAATCTTCAATCGTTTCATGTAATTCTGCTTGAGTAATCGAATGATCTAATGTTAGCCACTCAAAGTCAAAGCCAATATACTGAGCCGTTTTTTCTTTTTGTCCAACATAAATTTTACTTGCTGGATCTTCTCCTACAGTAATTACGACTAATTTCGGTGTGATCTGCTTTTCCTTCAGCTTTTCTACCGCATGTTTATATTCTTCACGTAGTTGTAACGATAATTGCTTTCCATCTAAGACTTGAGTTTTAGACATCGTACCGCCTTCTTTCTGCAAATTAAATTCTAGCTTAACCGATATCTACGATCCCCATCGGTCACTTTTATTCGTAGACTCAGTATAACTGAATTCATAAAATCTAACAATCTTAGTCGGCACTTAAAGTGAGTAACCGACCTCATCGTTCGAATTCTTTGAGTAAAACTTTTCAATCACAAAAACGAACTTTAAATATCAAACTCAGCGAATTAGCCGAGTTCATAATATTTAAAGTTCGATACTTATTTATTGAATTGTCATTGAGAATCTAACTGGTTGATTATTCAACAGGATCAGTTAATTCCTCTGCAGGTTGTTCTTCCGTTTCAGTTGCTTCACTTTCTGATAAGTCTTCACCTGGCTCTTCTTCGACTGGAACTTCCTCAGAAGGAACGTCTTCTGGAAGTGACTCTTCAGATGAAACTTCATCTTCACTTGTCTCTTCTTCTGAACTTGTTTCTTCTACTTCTGATTCTTCTGGAACATAACCAGGAAGAGTGTAGTCTGCTGGAATTTCAACTTGTGATTGGTATAAGTTCTCTACAGAAACTCCGTAGATAGCGTTAAAGTCGTAAGCAGCTTGTAATGGAACCATCTCATTCGTTACAACATCTAATTCACTCATCACGTCTGTCGCAACGTCAAATGAATACATTGTGAAATCAGCTTGGTTACCCGCTGGATTATCCCACATGTTTTCTAATGTAATAACAGTGCCTTCTTGAGTTGGATTCACATAGTTATACACTTGCGGTGCGCGACCAGTAGCAATCGCTAAGCTTGAAATAATTTCTGCTTGAACTGGATTTGATGCTTTTAAGCCTTCAAAAGCGTTTAATTTGTTTGTCCAGTTTTCTTTAATGCTTGCAAAACCAGGTTGATACTCACCAGATGCAATAAATTCATCTTGGTTCGCAGCGTATTGATACATTACAGTTCTTAAGTGGTTTAAAGCAGATTTTTCTTCAGATGTTAAATCTGGAGACATTGCTTCAAAGACAAATGTATCGCTATAAACACGGTCAACAACTTCACCAGCTTCAATCACTCGATATAATTCATCCGAGAATGCTTGTAAGATTGGGTGATAAGTTTCAGTGTCAGAGAAGTCCACACGTTCAGCAGCTAATAATTCCTCAGCTGGAACTGCGCCTTCTAAGCCAGCTAACACATCTGTCCAATCTTCTTGGATACTTTGTTCAAGTTGTCCAATTGTATCTTCAGATTGTGCTGCTTCAGTATTAGCAAACTCTTGTGCGAATTCTTCTAAAGCAAGTTGTAATTCTTCATCAGATACGCCGTAATTGTTTGTAATGTTGTTGACGATATTATTGATATTTGTGTTAGTTTCTTCACTGTTATCAACATCGACGTCTGAGTTTTCAGCATTAATATTAGTATTTACAATTTCTTGTTTAATTTCTGAAATCATTTGGTTGACTTGTGAATCAGAAATTGTTGCTCCTTCGCTCTCAATAATTTCATTTACTAAAGAAATTTCATTTTGAGCTACTTGAACATCTTCAGGATTTAATGCAACACCTTGTTGCTCTAGTAATGCATAAACACCTGCTAAAGCACCTTCACCTGTTACAGGAGATACTGTCGCAATACGGATTTGAGCGTTACGTGCACCGGCAGTAATTGCAGCATTTTGGTAAGTTGTTGCTGATACGCCAGTGATGTTTTGAGGTGTGACGATTTGAACTTGAACACCGTAGCCTTCGTTCATACCTTGGATGTATGCACTTGAGTATACAACTGTTCCTGGACCTGAACCATCTTGTAAGTATTGATTAATCATCGTTCCATCAACATAGATAATGTTACTTGAATCAACGGCGTTTGCACCTAACAATTGTAATGTTTGTTGTGCTTGGTTTTGATCTAATGATCCACCTAAGGCAACTAATTGTGATTCTTGTGCCTGAGCGTGTTGAATACCATCTGTATTAAAGTTTAATACTGGTTGAGCTAATGGTGCACCGACTAAGGCAACCATTGCTGATAATAGTAATCTCTTTTTCATTTATATACCCCATTTATAATTTTTATGTACTCTTATTATATCACAGAATATTTCTTTATTTTACTTTGAGGCATTTATGCAAATATTATTCATACATTTTTCGTAAATGTGAATAATATTTAGTATTAGATGGCAAAAAACGCCATCCAACTGAATGGATCGCGTTTTTCTGCTTATTCATTATCGGCTTTTGTATCATCTAAAACTTTTGCAACAACACCACTCACGAATTGACGAGATTTGTCGTCACTAAAGAATTTACTTAATTCAATCGCTTCGTCAGCTGCTACATTGTTTGGAACTTCTTCTTTTGAAACGAAAAAGATTTCATAGAATGCGACGCGTAAAATAATTAAATCAATACGTGCGATTCGGTCTAAACTCCAACCTGTTAAATAAGGTTCAATGAGTTTATCAATTTCGGTTTCTTTTGAACGAACTCCTTCGATGAGCTCATAAAAGTATTCATTATCGATACCTTCATAGCCTTCTTCAGGAAATACGCCTGCTTCCAATGCATAAGCCACAGCTTCATTGATATCTAAATCTTTGTGAGCTGAAATCATCTGATAAAGTGTTTGGACAACAACTTGACGCACTTCGCGTCGCTTCACTACTTTCTTACTCAAAAGCTTCACCAATTGTTTCAACAGCTTCTTCAACAATACTTGCGTCTGATTCTGAAGTTTCAGTCTCAACTGACATAACGTGAACATTGACTTCTGTCACTGCTAAGTCGGTCATGAATAGAATTTGTTCTTTCACCTTATCTTGGATGGCAATTGCAATTTCAGGTACTGAGTAACCATAATGAACACGAATTTCAACGTCGACAACGATTGAATTGTTCTCTGTTTTGATTTTTGTGTTAATACGGTCACGGTCCATCCCTAAGAAGTTTCCTACTTCTTTTTGGAAACCAGTTACTTTAGAGGCAACACCTTCGATTTCACTTGCTGCTTGAGCGGCAATTGATTCTAGGACACCTGTGGTAATTTTAATTTCGCCTAAATTTTCTTTCGCTTGTGTTTCAAATGGTACTTCGGTTATTTTAGCCATAATAGCCCTCCTTTATATACTTTACTCATCTATGTTCGCATTTTCCTTATTGTAGCGGAATTTCTTAGAAAGTGCTATACAATTATTAATTTTTTAGGACTACGGTTTAAACTTTCTACCCCGTCTGCTTTAACAATTAAGTCATCTTCAATACGAACGCCACCTAAACCAGAGACATAAATACCAGGTTCATTAGTAATGATATTGTTTTCAACTAATGGTTTCTCATTTCGGCTAGCAACCGCTGGTCCTTCATGAACATCTAAACCAATCCCATGACCTGTCGTATGACCAAAGTTTGGTCCATAGCCTTTCTCAGTAATGTAATCACGTGCAAGGGCATCGACTTCTTTCCCTGTCATCCCTGCTTTAGTTCCAGCAATTACACGGTTATGGGCTTCTAGGACGATATTGTAAATCTCTTCTAATTTCGGATCTACTTCACCTACAGCAATTGTACGTGTCATATCTGAAGTATAACCTTTGTAGTAGCAACCAAAGTCAAGGGTTACTAAATCACCGTGTTCAATTACTTTATCACTGGCAACACCGTGAGGCATTGACGATCTTACGCCACTGGCAACAATTGTATCAAATGACATGCCTGATGCCCCTTTACCTTTTAAGAAGCGGTCTAATTCGTTCGCCACTTCAATTTCGGTAACACCTGGTTTGATAAACGTTAAGATATGTTCAAAGGCTTGGTCAGTAATGTCACAAGCTTCACGAATCGTTTCAATTTCGTCTTCGCTTTTAACTTCACGAATCGTTTCAATGACACCTGATGTTTGAACTAACATTGGTTCGAATAAGTCACTTAAACGAGAATAAGTTGAAACATTCATATCATCAGCTTCAATTCCCATAGCTTTAACGTCTTCTGCGTTAAGAAGTTTGCTAATTTCTTCATACATTTTTCCTTGATGGATAATGACATCAAAGCCTTTAGCTTGTTCTTTGGCTTGGTCAGTATATCGGAAGTCTGTAATAAAGTATTCGTGTTCAGGCGTAATAACAATTAAACCCGCTGATCCTGTAAAGCTTGATAAGTAGCGTACATTTTTAGGCGTTGTCACTAAAAATGCATCTAAGTTTTGTTCTTTCATTTCTGATCTTAATTCAGTTATTCTATTATTCATACTTTGCCCTCTTTCTAAATCAATAGTTGTATTATATCAAATAAAACATAGATGTTAAACTTGTTGCTATTATTAATTTAAATGAAGGGATGGCTTAAATACCCTCAGTGAACTCTCTCTCGAAAAGGTAACCCCTCCAGCGAACGGAGTAGTTATATCGCATTTGTTCCCTTTGTTGTTGTCGACTAAATGACCGTGGCAGTAATTCCGTTGACCACATTTCAATCCCATTTGATCGGGAGTAACTCGTGAGACCATGATTAGTTTGTATTTGTAACGGCCCAATATCTTCTGGGGTCCAGTCATATGTCCTTAGGAAATCATCTACTTTACTCAAACGGAAGCCTTGGTCCAATAAAGATGCCTCTGTCGCTTTCCATAAGGCTTCAAGTTCTGGATTGCTTCCTTCAACTTGACCTGGTCGTGTAATCACGCCACTACAAACGATGGCATTGAATGCATCACAATAGTCTAGCGCTACCTCTTGTAAAAATACCTCTTGAGTATAAACATATAGTTGCTCGTATTGTTGGTTAGCGGCTAATTGTAAGACACCAAATTGCTTATGTGAATCGATGTGATCTAAGACTTGTTTCGGTTTATAAGCCGTAGCCTGTTCATTAAAGCGTATCATAATGGCTTCTTCTAAGTTTTGTGCGTCCATCTGTTCAATCGGTGGCAATAAATTCATCACAAGTTCTTCTTGAATGTTCGCTGTGTAATAATCATTAAAATTCAAATACCGACTTAAGTTGATTTGATTGAGTTTCAGTAAGCCCCAATAGATGAGTTGGCTAACGAGTAGAAAGATAATAACGTAAACCATAACCATTCCTTGTTTGTTATTTCGCATCATAATACTCCTCTAATTAGCTTTTTAGTTTCACTGAAATGAAGCCCGAAAAGACTTGTCCATTATTAAAGGTTACCGTAACACTCACTTTGCTAGCAACTTGAAATACTTGCCAAGAATATACGTCGTACAATAAAGGTTGATGACCGGGTGCGATATAAATTTTATTGTTCTGGTTGATGATGCGACTACTTCTCTTTGTTTCAGTACTTTCAATGCGAATAAGGTTAGAATCAACCCCTGTCACCGTATATTTTTCCAATTCTAATTCAAGCAGCGTCATAAAGTGTAAGAAATCCGCACTGCGATCCGTGCGAATTTCTGTTTCAATTGTGTTGTAACTATTGTAGATTGTCATAATGGAATGCATGAATAAACTCAGTACGAATAGACTGATTATTACTTCTAACAAAGTAAATCCTTTTTTAAAAGTTGAGGTCTTGAATTTCGACATACAATTCACTCCCGCCTTCTAGCGATATGTAACAATAATTTAAATCACATGCGAATTCACTCACGTTATCTTCATTTAAGGCTTCCCAATTTAGAATTAATTGCTCGCTCACAAGTGCTTTCGCCTCATCTTCTATCTGTTCATCCAATTCGACATCTACTAATTCTGAGAATAAGCGCCAGGCTTGACTCGTCTGTGACGCATCATCTATCCGCCTCAACTCATTATAATAAGCCGGCAAGTAGAGGAGCATCATCGAACTAAATAAGAAAAAACCAATCACCGTTTCTATCGTTGAAAATCCGGCTTTATGTTTGTAATTCAAATTGACCATTCCCTAACTGAAAGACTAAATAAATTCGTTGATTACGATCATAGTCATAAAAACTAATCGTTCTAAATTGATTCACACCCCCACCTTGCAAATACATAAACATATAAGGTGTTTGAAACTGTATGTGTTCAGGAGCGTCCAACGTCGCAATCCTTTCTTGACTATAAGCATCTCTAATTCTTAACTGATTTAAACTGGCGTGAAACTCAACTGAAATTAGTCGCTTTTGTAAGATAGCTATTTGTTGAGCTTGCTTTAAGTGACTCATGACTTCATCAAAGAAGATTCGACTTTCAATTTGCTTACTTAAATTGACATTAGGACGAAACATTAGCAGCAAACTCATGGCTGAAAGTAAGACGAGTACAATTAAGGACTCCATTAGCGTATAGCCTTTTTTACTCATACATATTAGTTACCAGTATCATTCGTTAATAAATTTTGAGCTTCTTGGAGTTGACGTTCAGTAATATATCCTTCATCATATAATGTTTGTAAATCGGGCGCCTCAGAACCATTCACCATTTGATACGTACTTGACTGTGTTTCAATTACTTCTTCGATATTTGTACGTGCTTGTTCATTAATACGCTCTCTTTGCCCTGCGACGTTTGGAATTATGATTGCCATAAGCAGACTTACTACGACTAAAACAATTAGCATCTCGATTAAAGTAAACGCTTTTTTGTTTAATTTTCTGAATTTTTTCATTATGTTTTATATCCTTTCATATGCCTTGCATCGTTAACATAGGTAACATCATCAATAAATACATCGACATGACTAAAATTCCGATTAGGATGAATAATATTGGCTGGACTAAAGTTAGCTTCGCTTGAATATCATCCATCAAATCTAAATAGACTTTCCTTGAATACAGATAACATTTCTGTGCTGTTTGACTTGTTAACTCTCCTTGGTAAATCACTAAAGGTAATTCCTTCGTAAAGATATTCAACTCATCTAAAATGGCAGCCAAGTCTTCACCCTTTAACATTCTTTCTTGTATTTCAATGGCTAGTTCACTTAAGAATGGATCAATCGGATAATCGACGATAACCGTCAGCGTTTGTTGAATAGAATACCCTCCAGAAAAGAAATGCCCTATTTCTTTAGAAACTTTATAAGAACTATAACTTCTTACCCATTTTTCGACTAATGGAATTCGAGTTAATATTTGGTAGCGTCTCATTTCACTTTGTTTCAGCAAATACATGTCAACACCGCCATAAATAATTAACACGAAGGCTAGTAATATTCCAAAAATCTGTGGCAAATAAGTAAAAAAGTAAACTAAAACACGAACTAAATATTGCTCATCATACACTTCTTGCGAAATAAAGCTGGCGACTTGCGGTAGAAGAAATTGCCTCATAGCAAATAACATCCCAACCAATCCCACCGCTAGAAATACTGGATAGACTAAGGTTTTTACGAGTTTCTGCTTATAATGATGAGCCTCTTTTAATTGCTTACTCGCATCAGCCAATGACTCAGTGAATCTGCCTTGTCGTTGGGCGTAGAATAATTGAGCAATGAGTGAATTAGAATAACCTAAAGCACGTAAAGACTTTTCAAAGGAAATACCCGACTCCAACTGTCTAATGATATAGTCAATCGCCGTTGTTTGTTTCTTCATCAATACACGCATAAAAACTAAACTTTGATGAATAGAGAAGCCTTCTAACAATAACTCACTTAAAGTTTGCAATAAGTAGGCTTGCAAGTTCTTAGGTATTTTTATATCCTTAGATAATTTCGAATTTAGTATACGTTGCTTCATCAATGTAACCATATGCCCATGCCTTTCGTAATTTATCATTTAACGTGTCATACTGACTTAATGTGTGATTATTATGTAATACGCCGTTTAATGCTCCTTTAGCCAAAATCTCAAAGATTGCTGCCCGTGAATATTGTGTATCCTGTTGAATTGCGGACGGCACCAATCTTTGCGAAATAACACCAATTAAGGTTTGTCTGAGTTGTTCATCGCTAATACTTAACTCTTGCAGTCTTGCAATGACCCCTCGGGTATTCTTAGCATGGATGGTCGCAATCATTAAATGCCCTGTTAACGCCCCTCGAATGGCCATCCGAGCCGTCTCTTGATCACGAATTTCTCCAATCATTAAGACATCCGGATGATGTCGCAAAGAAGACTTAATCAACAAATCATAAGTTATTCCTGCTTTCTCATTCACTTCCGTCTGCAAGAAACGCTCTTCAAATATCTCTACCGGGTCTTCCATCGTTATTATTTGTAGTGACTCATGTTGAATCAGCTCACGCAACAATTGATAGATTGTCGTCGTCTTTCCCGACCCCACCGGACCAGAGAATAAAATCAACCCACTCTTTCTTTTTGTTAGTTTGCGAAGTTCCTCAATATCTTGGGGAAAGTAAGTCATCACTTGATCACGGTCAAACTTCTGAGTTTGTAAAACTCGAATAACCATTGACTCAAGTAATAAGACATTTGTAATAGTTGAAAACCTTAATTCTACCGCTTCGCTTTCAAGTTCAATGCCGGTGGATCCGGATTGCGGTCTTCGCTTCTCGCCGACATCCATATTTGCCAAATACTTAAAGTGACTAATCAATCGCTTTCCCCACTCTAATGGCTTCTCCTCAAATAATTTTAACCGTCCATTCGCTCTGAAATGAATCACATACTGTTCCTCCGTTGGTAATATGTGAATATCAGAAACCGATTCATCGATCGCCGCTTGTATTAGTTTTTTTGCATCACCTTCAATCATCATCTCACTCCTTTAAACTAGCCTATATATATATACGTAAAAAATGGCAATTTCCATTATTTTATTTTCACTTTTTTAAAAATTGTTATTTTGCGTTAAAATATTTGACTATTCTGGAATTGAAAGGATAATATGAAGTATTGGAGTAACATCATCCGTTTTTCCCTTTTTAGATGAGTTAACTAAATTGGGATATACTTGAAATAATGAATGTGATAAAATGGTTATAGCTGTGAATTCAATAAATTCAATACTCGTTTGAAAACAAATTAATGAAAAGGAGCAAATATTAATGATATTTAAAGTATTTTATCAAGAAACAACAAATGAAGCACCGCGTCGTGAATATACTAAAACTATGTACGTGGAAGCGAATGCAGTAAGTGAAGTGCGAGAATATTTATCTGAAACTACACCATACATGATCGAACACATCACTGAAATATCAGGAGATTTCTTAGAATATGAGAAAGAAAAAAATCCTGACTTCGAGGTTGTGAAACCCTAGATGGCAGTAAATCTTAGAAACAATGAAGTCGGAGTATTCGCCATTGGTGGACTAGGCGAAATTGGGAAAAACATGTATGGTGTCCAATTCCAAGACGAAATTGTTATTTTAGACTGCGGAATTCTCTTCCCGGAAGATGAATTATTAGGAATTGACTACGTAATTAATGATTTTCAATATATCTTAGAAAATCGTCATAAAGTTAAAGGGCTTTTTATCAGTCATGGGCATTTAGACCATATTGGTGGAATTCCTTATCTATTAAAACAAATCAATGTGCCAATCTATGCTGACCCTCTTGCTGCCGCGTTAATTCGCGACAAACTGCAAGAAAATGGCTTATTACGTGATGCGGAAATTACAGAATATAATGAAGATACAGTCGTTAACTTCCGTAAATTATCGATTAGCTTTTACAGAACCGTTCACTCGATTCCTGAAGCATACGGAATTGTTGTAAAAACACCTGAAGGAAATATTGTCTTTACAGGGGATTATAAATTTGACTTTACACCTGTTGGAGAGCCTGCTGATATTCACCGTATGGCTGAAATTGGTAACGAAGGCGTTCTACTCCTTTTAGGTGATAGTACAAATGCGGAAATTCCGACCTTCACCCTTTCAGAACGGGTTGTTGGTCAATCGATTCATAATATTATCCAAGGTGTCGAGGGGCGTGTTATCTTTGCGACATTCGCATCGAATGTGTCACGTCTGCAACAAATCGTTGAAACTGCGATTAAAACAGATCGTAAAATTGCAGTCTTCGGACGTAGTATGGAAAACTCAATTAAAACTGGGATTGAACTTGGTTATATTGATGATTATGGCTTAGATATCTTTGTTGATAATCGTCAACTAGATCAATATCCAGCAGAAGAAATGATTATCGTATGTACGGGTTCTCAAGGTGAACCTATGGCTGCTTTAAGTCGAATTGCGAACGGGACACACCGTCAAATCTCAATTCAACATAATGATACAGTCATCTTCTCAAGTTCACCGATTCCAGGAAACACATTAAGTGTGAATCGTGTCATTAACCAATTAGTTGAGACTGGTGCCAACGTCATCCATGGTAAAGTGAATAACATTCATACATCAGGACATGGTAGCCAACAAGAACAATTGTTAATGCTTCGTTTAATGAAACCGAAATTCTTCATGCCAGTCCATGGTGAATACCGTATGTTAAGTATCCAAGCAAAACTGGCTGAATTAACTGGTATTGACCGTGAGAATACATTCATTATGAAAAACGGTGACATGCTTGCTTTAACTAAGAATAGTGCAAGACGTGCTGGCTTCTTTAATGCCCAAGACGTCTATGTAGACGGAAGTGGTATCGGAGATGTTGGAAATATTGTCTTACGCGACCGTAAAACTCTTTCTGAAGATGGTTTAGTCATTGTTACCGCAACGATTGATTACGAAAACAAACAACTCATTAGTGGCCCAGACATTATGTCACGTGGCTTTATCTATATGAGAGAATCTGTTGATCTAATTCAAGAGATTCAACAAGCTATGAAATCTGCAATTAACCGTGGTTTAAATGAAAACGGAAATAACGTCAACGAAAAATTAATTCGTGATATTATCTTCGATCAAATCAAACCAATCTTATTTGAACGTACTCAACGTTCTCCTATGATTTTACCGGTTTTATTAGATGTTAATAAAGGTGTTCGTAAACGCCGTAGCAAATAATGTTTAAAGTGCCAATGTTAAATCATTGGCACTTTTTTTGTCTCTTTAATAGTCTATTGATTCAATTGAGTATAAAATAAAGTTAATATAATAGAAAGAAGGTTAAAATAATGTATGATTTTATGCGAAAAATTCCTGGAGGCCTCTTATTAGTTCCAATGCTTCTAGCAGCTTTAATGAATACTTTTCTACCAAACTTCTTCACTAACCTCGGCGGTGTGAGTGAAGCCTTGTTTACAACAAGTGGATTAAATTACGTCATTGGGGCAGCCTGTTTCTGTTCTGGTGCAGGTATCGATGTTAAACGTTTAGCCATTGTCTTTAAAAAACAAGGTTTATTATTAGTCGTAAAAACAATTATTTGTTTAGTTGTAGGCTTTTTTTATATTCAATTCTTTGGTATGGGTGGCGTTTTAGGTATTAGTGCCATTGCACTAATCACAGCCATCTGTAGTACAAACCCGTCATTATATTTAGCCTTAGAGCAAGACTACGGAACACAAGATGATTTGAATGCCTTTGGATTGGTAGGTCTATTCTGTGTCCCTGCTTACCCTATGCTTGTCTTCAGTATTGCACAATCTACCCCAGTTGACTGGACACCCATTTTATCAACGCTTGTACCTATTATCTTTGGTATGATTGTGGGAAACCTTGATAAAAAAATGGCAGATTACTTAGCACCTGGTGTAGTAGTGTTAACCCCTTTTATGGGTTGGGTCTTTGGTGCTGGAATTAATTTATTCGACGCACTTCAATCAGGACTTCAAGGAATCTTATTAACAGTAATCTTTTACGTCCTATTAGTTCCAATTTTAGTTATCTTTGAACATCGTATCTTACATGAAGATGGTGTATCTTCTCTGGCGGTGTCTTCAATTGCAGGTATGTCCGTGTCAGTACCTGCTTTAATCGCTTTTTCAGCACCTGAATATGCTATTTACGTTGAAAGTGCGACAGCTCAAATTGCGTTAGGTGTTGTTATTACAAGTATTGTGACGCCGATGTTAGCCCGTTGGGAATTTAAACATACACACCCGAATGCCTAGTGCAAAATAAAACTATACAAAAAAAGTGCTTAAGATTTTTCATTACGAAAATCTTAAGCACTTTTTTATTATCTTGCTTTTAAAGCACGGTCAATATCACGTTTCATTTGTTGTTCTTTTAATGAATGACGTTTGTCATATCGGTTTTTACCTTCGGCTAAACCAATAAGAACTTTTGCTCTCCCTCTAACAATATATACTTTTAAAGGTATAATTGTTAGTCGATTTTGTTTGACTTCACGTTCTAATTTTTCAATTTCTTTTTTGTGAAGTAATAACTTCCGATTTCTCAACGGATCATGATTGAATATATTCCCTTGTTCATAAGGGCTTATATGAACATTTTTAAGGAAAGCTTCGCCTTGACGGATTGAAACGAACCCATCTTTCAAGTTAATCTTCCCTTGTCGGATCGATTTAATTTCAGTTCCTTGTAATACTAGTCCCGCTTCGACGGTTTCGAGTATCGTAAAGTCATGCCGTGCTTTTCTATTCTGTGCTAATGGTTTGTCTTGCTGTTTCGCCATAGTCATCCCTCGTTTACATCAAAGGCTATTTTTTCCGTTTTCTAATTTGGAATTTCTTGCCTTTTTTATTATTCCCTTTAGACGATTGTTTCGCAACTTGTTTAAAGGATTGTCTATTGTTACTTTGTCTTTTAGGTTTGCGACTTTTTTTCTCGCTTCGATTCTTATTCTCACTAATAACATGTTCTAAGTCTTTGTTATCCGTTGGGTACGTTTCAATGAGTTTGAAATCAATCTCGCGGTCTTCAATACTTACACGTTCAACTTCAATTAAGACTCTTTGACCAATGCGGTACACGTTGTTTGTGTTCTCGCCAATGAGAATTAAGTGTTGTTGATCATAACGGTAATAATCATCTTTTAATTCTTGCAATGAAATTAAACCTTCAACCGTGTTATCTAATTGAATGAACATTCCAAATGACGTCACTGAACTCACAGTTCCTTCAAATTGTTCTCCAACTTTATCTAACATATATTCAGCTTTCTTCAATGCATCTGTTTCACGCTCAGCTTCAACCGCACGACGTTCCATCTTAGATGAATGATCTGCGATATCTGGTAATTTTTGTGCAATATCTCTCTTTTGCTCTGATGTTGGCGTTGCTTCTAGATACTTATGAATTAAACGGTGAACCATTAAGTCTGGATAACGTCTAATCGGTGAAGTAAAGTGAGTATAATCTTTGGCAGCTAAACCGTAATGACCGAATGGCTCATCCGTATAGCGTGCTTGTTGCATACTTCTTAACATCATCATCGATACAACTTCTTCATAAGGTGTATCCGATAATTCATCCAAAGCTTCTTGTAATTGTTTTGGTTTAATTGATTCAGCACGACCTCTTAAGACCACACCAAAAGCGGTAATAAATTCCGCAAAGCGTTGCATACGTTCTTCATCTGGTTGCTCGTGGACACGGTAAATCATTGGCCAGTCTTTCTCAGTATATGTTCTTGCGATTGTTTCATTCGCTGCTAACATAAATGACTCGATTAATCTTTCTCCGACCCCTCTTTGGCGGTGAACGATATCTATAGGTTTCCCGTCTTCATCAACGATAATTTGCGCTTCAGGTGTTTCAAAGCTTAACGCTCCACGGTTTTGACGCATACCTTCCAGAATAAAGTGTAATTCACTCATCTGATCAAGCATCTCAGAAATTTCATGATACTCTTTTCTTAAATCTTCATCGCCAGCTAGAATGGCATTCACATCTGTATAAGTCATTCGGTATGAAGAATTGATCACACTTAGGAAGATATCTTGATCAACGACGCGACCATTTGAATCAATGGTCATCTCACAAGATATAGTTAAACGGTCTTCATTCGGTAATAGCGAACAAATCCCATTCGATAATCTTTGTGGAAGCATTGGAACCACTCTATCTGTTAAGTAGACAGATGTCCCTCTAGCTAGTGCTTCCGAATCAATCGGTGAATTCTCAGTCACATAGTGAGAAACATCCGCAATATGCACACCTAAACGGTAGTGACCATTATCAAGTTTTTCTAATGAAATCGCATCATCTAAGTCTTTTGCATCTGCCCCATCAATTGTAATAATCAATTCATCTCTTAAGTCACGACGACCTTCAATATCTTTTGGATCGATATCTTGTTCAATCGCTTTTGCTTCTTCTAAGACTTGTTCTGGGAATTCTGATGGAATATTGAATTGGTACAAGATAGCTAGAATATCTACACCTGGCGCATCTTTATGACCAATTTCTTTCGCTACTAGACCAGTTAGATTATTTGGCTTATCCATCGTTGGATAATCTTTAATCTTTACAATCACAATCGAATGACTCACTGGTTTCAAGCCGTCTGGTAGAACTTCAACTTTCAATTCATCGCTGAATTTCCCTTGAGGAATTACAAAGCCTAAAAAGCCTGTTGAATCGCGCATTTCTTTGTCATAGGCGACAAATTCTCCCACAATTTGTGTTGATGCTCTTTCAACAATGTTATCTACACGAGCTTCAGACCCTTTTCCTGTCGATGAATTGACGTGTTTAATAATCGTTGCTTCAACCGTATCGCCATCCATGGCATTCCCTACTTTTCCAGGTGGTACGAATAAATCCGGCTGTTCAGGATCGTAATCGATAAAGCCAAATCCACGGTCATTCCCACGGAAAGTTCCGACAGCCGTTTCTTTTTTAGTACTTTTCGCTTTAAAACGGCCAGTGTCTGTTACTTCTAATTCATTAATTCGCTCTAAAAATGCTAAAGCTTTGACTAATTTCTTGAAATTTTTACTTCCCTGATAATTAAAATGTTGGGCGATTTCATTTGTTTGATAATTTCTATCTGGGTTCTGTTGTAAAAACTCTAATATTCGTTCTTCTAATTTTGATAAACTCATAGTGCCCTCCTTCTGTACAATATTTATTGTACGACTATTTAAAACTTGTTATAAAGTCGAATAGTGCTGCTTCAAAGTCTTTGCGATTTCGGTTCACGGTGATCACATGTGTGTTTTCTGGGAACCAATTGAAGTCCACTTTCGCGTTTACTAACGCATTTTGTAATTTTTTTGCATCTTTTTCATTAATCATCTCATCTTTACCAGATTGAGCAATGAAAAAGGGTTGATCGATATTTTCTAGTTGACCTTGGAATTCGCTCTTGAAAGCTTCAAGTTGCTTCATTTGGTCTCTATGCTTAGTGAGGATGCCGTCGATCTCTTGATTGTAATTATCTTCAGATGAGAAGCGTTTGAAGATTGCTTTCACATAAGAAGTAAAATGCACTTCTACATCAATCGGGTTCTCAGTATATACAGGTGAGTTAAATACGCCCCCACCTTGAACGTCAAGTTTTGGCTGTGTCATTAACCATGTCGCAAAAATACCACCCAATGACAAGCCAAAGACAAGTATTCTATCATACTCATCTTGCATCGCTTCAACCGCATCAAGGGCTTGTTGCTTCCATGTAGTAATATCTGCATCCAAAATATCGTTCACATCTTTTGTGGCATGCCCTTCAAATTTCGGACATAAAACGCCGTAGCCGCTACGATTTAGCTCTCTCGCTAATAGATTTACATCATTTGGTGATCCGGTATAGGCGTGGAATAATATGATTCCAGTCTCTTTGTTCTCACCTTCATAATACTTTGCATCTTTTATTTCGTTTAATTTCAAGTATGAACCCTCCCAAAAACTTTATAAACAAAGTTTACATGATATTGACTAATAGTTAAACTAATTAGATTAAAAAAAGAACAAGCCCATATAGCAATCCATCAAGCACGAATTACTTTGAACATTGTTCTGATTAATTAATATAAAACTTATTTACTTGATAAATAAGCCAATGTAATTGTTAAGACAAAGAATAAAATTCCTAAAATAGTTGTTGCACGAATTAAGAAAACTTCAAATCCTCTTGCACGTGTCTTCGGTTGTCCGTCATCGCCCCCACCGAGCATACTTGCTGCATTACTCTTAGATGGTTGCATAACAACAAAAATAATCATTAAAATTGCTACAATAATCAAAGCTGTAAGTAAAACTTGATACAAAGGTCTTACCTCCTCTATAAAATATCCATTACTCATAATATCATTTATTATATATATTATCAATTAATGTTCCTGCTAATAATCATTATACTGTAAATCCTAATTAACAATCAACCGCAATCTGACGAAATTATCATCACCCATGCGACTTTCTTTGACACAGCAAATTCAAACATGATAAATTATGAGTATTGATAAAGAATGGAGTAATCAAATGCAAAATGAAGAGAACATACTAGCGGTCAGTCGCTACTTTAAAATACTAAGTGATTATAATCGCTTATCAATTCTTTACTTACTCAAAGAACAGAAACGTTCAGTCTCTCAGATTGTTGAAGCCTTGCATTTAGAGCAATCAGCGGTATCACACCAATTAAAGATATTAAGAGACTCACGCTTAGTCAAAGCGGAACGACAAGGTAAATCAATGATTTATGAATTAGATGATGATCATGTCTTCACTATCCTTCATCAAATTGTTGATCACGTCCAAGAAAACGAATAAGTCTAGCTAATTGAAAGGAAATGATTCATGTGTCAAAGCAATGGTTAGAATGGGCAAAAGAATTGCAAGCCCTTGCCCAAACCGGTCTTCACTACACAAAAGATGTCTATGATAAAGAACGATTCCAGAGAATCCGCGAGATGAGTTGGCAAATGCTCGCAACCTTAAACGATAGCGACATGAATGAGATCAAAGCATTATTCCACATTGAAGACGGCTACCAAACACCCAAAGTCGATACACGAGCGGTTGTTTGGAAAGAGGATAAGATCCTTTTAGTCCAAGAGAATGACGGTCGTTGGGCCCTTCCTGGTGGTTGGATGGACATTACAGAAACCGTCTCATCTAATGCCGAAAAAGAATTGTTCGAAGAAGCTGGTGTGGTTGGAAAAGCAGACCGAATTATTGCCATCCATGACCATCACCGGCATAATGTTGTGAATCAGATTTTTACTATTATTAAAATTTTCGTAGAATGTCACTATATTAACGGTGAATTCAAACTAAACAGTGAAACAATCGGTATGGACTTTTTCGATATGGACCATTTACCGACATTAAATGATAGCAAAACGACATATGAACAATTAGAACTATGCTGGCGTGCGCATAAAGATGCATCATTTAAAATTGAATTCGATTAAAAAAAGCCTTCTTGCCTCAGCAAGAAGGTTTTATTTATTATTGGGGTATATCAACGTAATGTGGGACACCTTTTTGGAATACAACTAATTGATTCACATCATGATTTCTCAATTTGTTAAAAGCTTCTTCAAACCCTAACTGATAATCTCCGGCCACATGCGCATCAGAACTTACTGTGAACATGTCTCCCCCAACACTTTTATATAAATCAATCGCATAGTCATAAAGATGGTCGTTGTCATAACGATACATACTTCGAGTATTTAATTCTAATGCTTGTTCATTTGACACCATGGTTTCAAAGATTTGAAGAAGTAAGTCCTCACTATCATGTAAATCTTCAACCTTCACTGCATCGTAGCCTCTCAGCCCAAAATCAAAATGCGCTAAAACATTCGCATATGGAGCGTTTCTAACGGCTTCCAGCATCAAACCGAAGTATTCCTCTAGATGTGTCTTCAAGTCCTTTACATCGTGGTTTAAGGTCATAAAACCATGTTTTCCGTTATGATGGATACTGAGTAACTTAATATCATAGTCTTTTCCTTCTAAAAACTGTTCAATCTTATCTCGATCGGCATAAGTAAACCCAATCTCAATCCCTCGAAGAAGACGATTATCATATTCTTCGTTCAACTCAGCAATCTTCTTCGAATAACCTTCGTAATCTGGAATCACATCATCGTGCGATTGATCTGGACTATAGAAATCAATGTGCTCTGTCGTTACAACAGGCAATTCGCCTTGAGATAAATAATTCTCAAATTGTTCTTTTGAATCGGGAGAAAAATATGTGTGTAAGTGTTGATCGTAATATTGCATAATAGCTCCTTTTCATCTGAATATACTATAATACGGTTTAAACAAATCCTCCTTAATTATATCGAAAATACGCAACACTTCAAAATTCTTGCACTGTATTTGAGAGCTAAAAATAGCATAATAAAAAAGCCGCTAGCCTTAACTAGCGACTTGAGATTCATTAAGCTTCTTTATTATTCACAAAGTAATCTCTTAATAAGAGGGCAGCTCCAACTAGTCCTACAATAGCAATCATAATATATGTGCTATAACTTGTTCTAGTTTCACCTGTATTCGGTAATGTTGGTGCTGTATTTTCCTCATCTTCATCAGGAACTTGAGTCGATGTTGTACGCACTCCGTATTCCTGAACTAAGACTTGACTTAATGCTTCTAAATTCTCTTCACCGTTCTGTAACCAAACGGTATACTCTTCCCATAATAATTCTTGGTCAGATACACGTTCATTCAATGAAGCTTCTTCTAGATTATAACGGTTGATTAATTCTCCACGAATGTAAGCAATCATATCTTCGAATACTTCAGGATAATCACGTAATGCCCAGTTATAAGCAGTACTTGGGTCTCCACCTTCTTCATTAATTTGCTCTGTATATGAAATCCAAGTTGTTGCCGGAATCGCTTCGAATTGGTCTGGTGTAATTGGTGTTGACTCAATCATCACCGTTCTAATTCTTTCAAGTTCAGTTTCTCCAGGTGTCTCTTCGTCATCTTGAATAACATCATGTTCCTCAATTAGACGTTGTGCTAATGTTTCAAAGTCTTCGGTGTTACCTGCTTCCACCCATACCGAATATTCTAACCACAGTAAGTCAATATCTGATACTGAGTTTAAAGACTCCTCATTTAAATTATAATCTGAAACTAATGTTCCACGAATATAAGCAATGGTATCTTCAAACACTTCTGGATAATCTTCGACAGCCCAATTATAAACGGTACTTGGGTCTCCACCACCTTCATTCACTCGATCTGAATACTCTAACCAGCTAGTTGCTGGAATGGCTTCAAATTGGTCATCTGTTAAAGGTGTTGCATCAATCATCGATTGTTTGATCGCTTCTAGACGTTCATCGCCAGGCGATTCTTCGTCATCATCTTGAGTAACATCATGCTCGTCAATTAGACGTTGTGCTAGTGTTTCAAAGTCTTCAGTGTTACCGGCATCAACCCATACTGAATATTCTAACCATAGTAAGTCAATATCCGATACTGTGTTTAATGATTCTTCATTTAAATTATAGTCTGAAACTAAAGTTCCACGTATATAAGCAATGGTATCTTCAAACACTTCTGGATAATCTTCGACAGCCCAATTATAAACGGTACTTGGGTCTCCACCACCTTCATTAACTTCATCAGCATAAGCTAACCAATCTTGAGCTGGAATAGCTTCAAATTGGTCATCTGTTAAAGGTGTAGAAGCTAACATTGTTTCTTTCAATGCTTCTACTCGTTCATTATCATCTTGGCCGTATTCTACTCCGTGTTCTTCCACTAAAGCATCAGCAAGCGCTGGTAAATCCTCTTGACCGCCTGCAGCCATCCAAATTTGATATTCTAACCATAATAAATCTCGATCACTTACAGTATTTAAGCTTTCTTCATCAAGATTATAGTTTTCAACCATTGCAGTACGGAAATTAGTGACTTCTGGTTCAAATACTTCTGGATAATCTTCGATGGCCCAGTCATAAACTGCACTTGGGTCTCCTCCTTGATTATTACCTTGTTCAACATAAGCCAACCACGCATCTTCAGAGATTTGTCCAAATTGATCTTCTGTTATAGGAGTAGCCTCTATCATTGATTGTTTAATTGCTTCGATATCACTTGCATTTGTTTCACTTGAAGCTTGCGCTTCTACAAGTGCTAAGTTACTTGCTAAACCGTCATTTGGTGCCAAAGGAGCAACATTTGCCAGTGCAGCAAGGGACAGAATTGCGAGAAGTTTTTTATTGAATTTTGTATTGATTTTCATTTTTTATATCCTCCTTAAAAGTAGATATACATTTTCTTACTTCTCTACTATCTCTAGTATGCATGACAAGTATGACTATTTTATGAAGGATTACTTAAAATTGTAAGTGTTTTCGGCATAGAAAATATGAACTAAGCAAAAAAGAGCAACTAGCTTAGCTAGTCGCCCTTCTCTCTTACTAATAATTATTTGTTATCTAAGTTGTAGAATACGTCTTTTCCGTCGTATGCTGCAACGTCAGCTAACATATCTTCGATACGTAATAATTGGTTGTATTTAGCAACACGGTCAGTACGTGATAATGAGCCAGTCTTAATTTGACCAGCGTTTGTTGCAACAGCAATGTCAGAGATAGTTGTATCTTCTGTCTCTCCTGAACGGTGAGAAATTACAGCTGTATAACCAGCTTTTTTAGCCATTTCAATTGCGTCAAACGTTTCAGTTAAAGTACCGATTTGGTTAACTTTGATTAAGATTGAGTTACCAACGTTTTCTTTGATACCACGAGCAAGAACTTCAGTGTTTGTAACGAATAAATCGTCACCAACTAATTGAACTTTACTTCCTAAACGTTCAGTAAGTAATTTCCATCCGTCCCAGTCGTTTTCGTCCATACCATCTTCGATTGAGATGATTGGGTATTTGTTAACTAATTCTTCTAAGTAGTCAACTTGTTCTTTAGCAGAACGTTTAGCACCATTGTCACCTTCGAATTTAGCATAGTTGTATACGCCGTCTTCGTAGAATTCAGATGAAGCACAGTCAAATCCTAGGTAAACATCTTTACCTGGTTCTAAACCAGCTTTTTTGATTGCTGCTAAGATTGTTTCAACACCATCTTCTGTACCTTCGAAACGAGGCGCGAATCCACCTTCGTCACCAACAGAAGTTTCTAATCCACGTTCGCTTAATAATGATTTAAGAGCGTGGAAGATTTCAGCACCCCAACGTAGAGCTTCTTTGAAAGTTTCAGCTCCAGAAGGAATAATCATGAATTCTTGGAAAGCGATTGGTGCATCTGAGTGAGATCCACCGTTAATAATGTTCATCATTGGTGTTGGTAATAATTTAGTATTAAATCCACCTAAATATTGGTATAAAGGAATATTTAAGAAATCTGCAGCTGCACGTGCAACAGCAATCGATACACCTAAGATAGCGTTAGCTCCTAATTTACCTTTGTTAGGAGTACCATCTAACTCAATCATTAATTTATCAATGGCTTGTTGTTCTAATACATCATAGCCTAATAATGCTTCAGCGATTACGTTATTCACGTTATCAACAGCTTTAAGGACACCTTTACCTAAATAACGGTCTTTGTCTCCATCACGTAACTCAACAGCTTCGTGTTCACCAGTTGACGCACCTGAAGGTACGATTCCGCGACCAAAAGCTCCGCTTTCTGTATAAACTTCTACCTCAACTGTAGGGTTTCCACGTGAGTCTAAAACTTCTCTTGCATAAATATCTGTAATAAATGGCATATTTTATTCTCTCCTTTAGTTTGTTAGGCATGAATTGACTCCATACCTTACTCTTCTATTCTATAAATTATTTACTCAAAAAGCAAAGCATATCGGATGTTTTGCTTATTTAATTAAACTTGTTCCTGTCATGTCTTCAGGTTTCTCAACACCAACTAAGTCTAATAATGTTGGAGCAAGGTCAGCTAAGCGACCTCCGTCTCTTAATTCAACACCTTCCTTAGTCACAATCACTGGAACTGGGTTTGTTGTATGAGCTGTCATTGGATTTCCTTCGATATCAATCACTTCATCAGAGTTACCGTGGTCAGCTGTAATAATCGCAGCTCCACCTTTTTCTAGTATTAAATCAACCACAGCACCAAGACACTCATCTACTGCTTCAATAGCTTTCACAGTTGGTTCTAACATACCACTATGTCCAACCATATCTGGGTTTGCAAAGTTTAAGATAATCGCATCGATTGTTTCTTCGTTGATTTTTTGCACTAGGGCATCTTTCACCTCGTAAGCAGACATTTCTGGTTGTAAGTCATAAGTTGCTACTTTTGGCGAAGGAATTAAGATACGTTCTTCACCTGCATACTCTTTATGACGTCCCCCACTCATAAAGAATGTAACATGTGGATATTTCTCAGTCTCAGCAATTCTTAGTTGTGTCTTATCAGCATCTGCTAATACTTCCCCAACTGTATTGACTAAGTCTTCTTTCTTGAATGCAACTTCTGCTATAACTGTATCACTGTAAGGTGAGAAAGTTGTCATGTAGTTGTCTGTTGGAGTCTCTCCACGTTCAAAATCGTTAAAGCCTGGATTTGATAAAGCTGTAGCTAATTGAATCGCACGATCAGGTCTAAAGTTGAAGAATACGATTGAGTCACCATCGTTTACAGTACCAACTGGTTTATTGTTTTCATCTTCAATTGTAAATGGAACAACAAACTCATCAACAATATCTTCTTCGTAAGAACGCTCTACGCCTTCTTTAGCTGAAGAAGCTGTTCTACCTTCACCATGAACGATTGCATCATAAGCTAACTGAACACGTTCCCAACGATTGTCACGGTCCATTGCATAGTAACGACCTGAAATTGTTGCGAATTTACCTACGCCAATTTCCTCGAATGCTTTCTCAGAATCATCAATATATTTCACAGCTGTTCTCGGTCCAACATCACGCCCATCAAGGAAACCATGAACATATACTTCTTCTAATCCATACTTTTTAGCTAATTTAACTAAAGCAACTAAATGTTCGTAATGTGAGTGGACACCACCGTCAGATAATAGCCCCATTAAATGTAAAGCTGTTCCTTTTCTTTTTGCTTCTTCAACAGCTTTAACTAATTCAGGTACTTCGTAAAATGATTCGTCTTCAATCGCTAAATTAATACGAGTTAAAGATTGGTATACTATACGACCTGCACCGATGTTTAAATGACCAACTTCAGAGTTCCCAATTTGACCATCAGGTAAACCGACGTCTCGTCCTGATGCTTTTAATTGGTTATGTGGAAACTGGTTCCAATAACGATCAAAGTTAGGTTTTTTCGCTGCTTTTACCGCATTACCACTGACTTCATCGCGAATTGCGAATCCGTCTAAGATAATTAAGGCATATGGGATTTTACTCATTATTTTACTGCCTCCAATAATTCGATGAATGAATCAGCTTCTAGACTTGCTCCTCCAACTAATGCACCGTCAATATGTTCTTGTGCCATATATTCAGCAATATTATTTGGTTTTACAGATCCACCGTATTGAATACGTACTTTTTCAGCTGTTTCTTCTGATGTAACTTCTGCAATAGCTTTACGAACTACGCCACAAGTTTCATTTGCTAATTCAGCAGATGATGATTTACCTGTTCCGATTGCCCAGATTGGTTCGTAAGCAACAACTGATGAAGCGATTTGTTCTTCAGTTAAACCTTCTAATGCTGCTTTTACTTGTCCAGATACAAAGTCAGCTGTTTCTCCAGCTTCACGTTGCTCTAAAGTTTCTCCACAGCAAATGATTGGTAACATACCGTTACGTAAGATTGCTTTTGCTTTTTTGTTGATGTCTTCGTCAGTTTCTCCAAAGTATTCTCTACGTTCAGAGTGTCCGATAATTACATATTCAACACCTAAATCAGCCAATGCTTTAGGACTTGTTTCCCCAGTGAATGCACCTTCATCTTCGAAGTAGCTGTTTTGTGCAGCTGTTCTTAATTCAGTACCTTCACTTAAACGTTTAATTGTTTCTAAAAATAGTGCTGGTGCACCTACGACAGAATCTACAGCATCCGCTGAAGGGATTTTCCCTTTAACTGCTTCAACAAAATCTGCAGCTTCTTGAGCTGTTTTGTTCATTTTCCAGTTACCAGCAATAATTGGTTTACGTGACATATATATACTCTCCTTAATTTAAAGTCTTAGTAATTATTTCTCGTCGATTGAAGTAACACCTGGTAATTCAGTACCTTCTAGATAGTTTAATGAAGCTCCTCCACCTGTTGAGATGTGTGAGAATTTATCTTCATAACCTAATTGTGCGACCGCAGTTGCTGAATCTCCCCCACCAACAATTGTCGTCGCGTTTTCTAGATCAGCAATGGCTTCACAAACACCAATGGTTCCTTTTGCGAATGATTCCATCTCGAATACACCCATTGGGCCATTCCATACAACTGTTTTAGCATCTTTTAATACATCTTCGAATACTTTAACAGATTCTGGTCCACAGTCTAATCCTTGCCAGTCAGCAGGGATATCATCTACAGAAACAACGTCTGTATTTGCGTCATTTGAAAAATCATCTGCAATTACTACATCTACTGGTAAAACAATTTTGTCTCCAGCAGTTTCTAGTAATTCTTTAGCTAAAGGAATACGGTCTTCCTCTAATAATGATTCTCCAACTTCTTTACCTTGTGCTTTCAAGAATGTGTAAGCCATTCCTCCACCGATAATTACTTTATCAGCTTTGTTTAATAATGATTCGATAACTTTAATCTTATCAGATACTTTCGCACCACCTAAGATAGCTACAAATGGACGTTCAGGATTATCAACTGCGTCTCCTAAGAATTTTAATTCTTTTTCAACTAAGAATCCTACAGCAGAGTCTAAGTTTGATGCAATTCCAACGTTTGATGCGTGAGCACGGTGAGTTGTTCCGAATGCATCGTTTACGAATAAGTCACCTAATGAAGCCCAGTATTTACCTAATTCTGGATCATTCTTAGATTCTTTCTTACCTTCTAAATCTTCGTAGCGAGTGTTTTGAACTAATAAAACGCCACCCTCAGATAGGTTAGCTACTGCTTCTTCTAATTCTTCTCCACGTGTTTTGTCTGAGAAAAGAACTTCTTTATCTAATAACTCGCTTAAACGTTTTGCAACTGGTTCTAAACTGTTGTTAGCTTTATCTTCTTCAGTTTTAATACGTCCTAAGTGAGAGAACAATACTACTTTCGCATTGTTTTCTATTAAATAATTGATTGTTGGTAAAGCCGCTTCGATACGGTTATCGTTAGTGATTTTCCCATCAGCCATAGGTACGTTGAAGTCAACGCGGACTAAGACTGTCTTACCATTTACTTGAATATCATTTAATGTTTTCTTTGCCATTATATATCCTCCTATATAAAGTCCTTAAAAAAATAATAGCGGGGAAGCTTAAGCCTCCCCGCTATTTTGGATAGACGCTTAGGTATAAACGCTATGCAATTAATTATAATTTAGCGAAGTATTCTAAAGTACGAACCATGTTTCCTACGAAACCAGCTTCGTTGTCATACCAAGCAACAGTTTTAACTAATTGAGATCCATCAGCTGCTTCTTGGATTTCAGTTAATGTAGAATCAAAGATTGATCCTGCATGTGTTGAAATAATATCTGAAGAAACAATTGCATCTTCATTGTATGCAAATGAATCGTTTGAAGCTTTTTTCATAGCTGCGTTGATTTCATCAACAGTAGTGTTTTTCTCTAATAATGAATAGAAGATTGTGTGTGAACCAGTTACTGTTGGAACACGTAATGCTGAACCATCTAATAATCCGTTAACTTCTGGGATTACTTTACCGATTGCTTTTGCAGCACCAGTAGATGATGGGATGATGTTTTGTGCAGCTGCACGTCCATCACGGAAGCTTCCGCTTGGTGAATCTTGTAATACTTGTGATGAAGTATAAGCATGAACGGTAACCATGTTACCAGCTTTAATTCCATATTCATTATGTAATACATTAACTACTGGAGCTAATGAGTTAGTTGTACATGATGCTGCTGAAATAATAACGTCATCAGAAGATAAGATATCTTCGTTAACACCGAATACAATTGTTTTAGTATCTGCATCTTTAGCTGGTGCAGAGATAACTACACGTTTAGCACCTGCATTGATATGTGCTTGTGATTTTTCAGCTGAAGTGTAGAATCCAGTACTTTCGATGACGATATCTACTCCAAGGTCTCCCCATGGTAAGTTATTAGCATCTTTTTCAGCAAATACTTTAATTTCTTTACCGTCAACTACTAAACTTTCACCTTGTAATTCAACATCGTGATCAAAACGTCCGTGAGCTGTATCATATTTTAATAAGTAAGCTAAGTTATCGTTATCAGTTAAATCGTTAACTGCAACAACCTCTAAATCTGCGTTTGTTTCTAAAATACGACGGAATACTAAACGTCCGATACGTCCAAAACCATTAATACCAACTTTTACTGCCATAAAAAAATTCCTCCTTAAGGATTTTATTTCAAAGGGTCTCCCCATTTAAAACCATATTTGCTAAACCTTCATCACAGATTAACCATCCATGACTCGGGGCTTTTTGAAAGAACGCTTCTACAGCTTTCGCCTTAGAAGATCCTCCCACGATTGTAAGTAACAAAGGTATATTAGATAAATCTTTAAATTTCAAACCTATCCTAGGATAACGTAAAACCGTTTCTCCATAAGAATCGAAAAATATACCAAATGCTTCTCCAACGGCGTGTCCATTCTCGATAATTTCTTGTTGTTCGTCTGTAATCTCTCTACGTTCCGCCATTACATTAGCAGTTCCTATACTTAATAACAAGCAATTTGCACTCTTACTCATATCAATGACTTCTTTAATCATTGGATCTTTGAGCAATATCTCCGAAGTTTCTTTACCTAAATTCTCAGGTATAAACAACGGAATATACTTAGAGTCTGTTTGCTGCGCCATTAAGCTCCCCACGCTATTTGATTGGATATTAATCGAACTTCCCAATCCTCCACGTGAAGGAACGAATGTAATACTTCTTCCATCTGATAATTCTGGTGTGAATGATTCTGCTACTTTAGATAAAGTAGATCCACCTGTAACTGCAACCACATTATCACCTTCAGGTAAGTGTTTGTCCAAAATTAAATGAACGACTTGACCTAAGAACTGATAAACTGATGCATCTTTATCTGCATCACCTGGTACAATCCGACAATGTTCAATATTAAGCTTTCTCTTTACAGCCTCTTCCACTTCGTAAAACTTATGTTGTTGTTGATTAAGCAGATGCTCATCAATCATCACAATAAGGTCTCTCCCTTGTTGTGTTAGTTTTACGCCACTACGGTTTACGGATACGAGTGATTGACTTTTCAGCATCTCTAATATCGTTCTTACCGTTCTTTCAGTGAAATTAGTCTGTTGTGAAATAAACTTACGACCAATTCGTTTGTTTACATCATCCAAAACACGTAATACTGCGAGCCTCTCAGCTAACAAATCACTCACTTCAGGAACAATTGACTGAATAATTGTGAATATATCGGCCATTAATTCCCTCCTAGATGGTCAAAAGGCGACCATTGCATACAGAGCTACAACTCACTCCGAAAATCTAAATGAGTCTCACACCATGTCATTATCATACCATGACTTGAGTCTTCTTGCAACTGAAAAGCTCTTTATCCTGGCTAAAAAACAACCTAACGGGTCACAATATGTCCAACGAGGTCAGTTATTATTAATTTATTAGGAATAAAACCAAACAAATACGCCCGTACAATGCTATTATCGCACGAAATACCTAAGTATTGCGAGTAATATCCATTGAACGGACGTATAAATTATAGATTATTTATCTATGTCATATTATTTTTTATTTAAAGCTTTGTTACTTTCCATGATTCCGTCAATTAAGCCGTATTCAAGTGCTTCTTCAGCTGTTTTGAAATTATCACGATCTGTGTCTTGTTCGATAACTTCAATGGGTTGACCTGTTTTGTCACTTAAGATTTGATTTAAACGCTCACGAGTTTTAAGAATATGACGAGCAGCAATTTCAATCTCTGTTGCTTGTCCTTGTGCGCCACCTAATGGTTGGTGAATCATTACTTCAGCATTTGGTAAAGCCCAGCGTTTACCTTTCTCTCCGGCTGCTAATAAAACTGAAGCCATTGATGCTGCCATACCGATAACAATTGTTTGTACATCTGCATTAATAAAGTTCATTGTATCGTACATAGCCATCCCAGCTGTTACACTCCCACCTGGTGAGTTAATATATAGGAAGATATCTTTTTCTGGATCTTGTGCGTCCAAGAATAAAAGTTGAGCAATCACTGAGTTTGCTACGTTATCATCGATTTGACCACTTAACATAATAATTCTGTCTTTTAGTAAACGTGAATAAATATCATAAGCACGTTCTCCACGTGATGTTTGTTCTATTACTGTAGGTACTAAATTCATAGTATTCCTCCTTCGCGAATTTAAAGCTGTTAAACAACTTTCTAACCAAGTATAACTTATAGGTCAATAAAGGTCAAGGATATTACTCGGTAAGATTTTTTGCATTATTTACCCCTTATATCGACGTACTAATATACAAAAATAAGGAAGCCGAGTTTTAACACTCAGCTTCTGACTACTTGTTTAGTAACCTAAATTATTCTGCAGACTCTTCTGATTCTTCTGAACTTTCTTCAGATGTTTCTTCTGATGATTCTTCTTCAGTTGAAGATTCTTCGGAGCTTTCTTCAGATGACTCTTCTGAAGTTTCTTCTGAGCTCTCTTCAGATGTTTCTTCTGAAGCTGAGTCTTCTGAATTTTCTTCAGTTGCTTCTTCTTCTGAAGCTGCTTCTTCAGTACCTTCTTCTGTAGTTTCTCCACCTTTAGTAATTCCGAATGAGTGAACGATTGATACTGTACGTTCTTCACCTTCGTGTAAGTTACCTTCGATTTGGTAGATATCTACTCTTAATTCATCTCCACTTACAGTATATGCAGCGAAGTTTTGAACTGCTGAATCACGGTTGTTTGAATGACTTGTATCGAATGCTTCTGATTCTTGTGGTTGTCCACCGAATGCGAATAAGTTGTTATAGTAATCAACGTCTTCTTGAGTCATCCAATCTAAGTTAGGACGAACAGTGTGAATGTGTTCTACACCTTTAGAATAGATATCGTCATACTCTTTAGTACCACCAGTGTTTGGTAATACGAAGATTGTTCCTTGAGGATTTACGTAATACTCTACGTCACCTTCCGTAGTAGTTTCAGCTTCGTCCACAACACCGTTAGAGAAATTCTCATCAGTTGGAACATAGTTTAATGGTTTAGTACGTGAAATTACGTGGTCGTGACCTTGTAAAGCTAAATCGATATCTAACTCATCAATTAATTCCATGAATTCTTCACGGACTAATTGAACATCTGTATCTTGTAATGAGTGATAAGATTTAGAGTATAATGGTTTGTGGTAAGATAATACAACCCACTCAGCACCGTTCGCACGTGCTTCTTCAACGTCATTTCTGATCCAATCAATTTGTTCTTGTCCTAAAGCTTTACCTTCTGGATTGTCTTCAGATTCTTTGTTATCGTTTGTGTTTGCTACAACAAAGTGAACACCGTTGTAATCGAATGAGTAGTATGATCCACCATCAATAGCATCGTTTTCAGCTGGAACATTAATATGTTCGTTAAATTTAGTCGTTAATTGAGGGTCACCATATACTAATGCGTACTCATCGTGGTTACCTGCTGCAACAGCGAATGGTACTTGTAAGATAGACTCTTTAGATTGCTCTAAGATGTCAACCCATTCATCTTCAACTTCTGCAACTTCTACCACGTCACCAGTATGTAATACGAAATCTGCTTCAGTTTCTTCTAAAGCAGTAGCAACAGTGTCAGCACCGAATGCTGCTTCATTATATACATGCTCATTCCAGTATGCGTTTTGAGTATCTGTATATTGTACGAATGTAAATTCTTCTCCTGCTTCACCAGCAGTTGTGAAAGTACCTACTTCACTTGTTTCTCCTGCTTCACTACCTACTTGATAGTAGTAAGTTGTGTTTGGCTCTAAGCCTTCTGCATTTGCTTTATATGAATATTCAGTCACTGCTACTAAATCCATTGATCCAACAGCTGAACCTGAAGTCCACTCTGGACCTGAAACATTCTCGTCTGTATAGTATCCGTTAACTTGTGGTTCACCGTTTTCGTCAGTGACTACTTCGCCCTCTTCATCATATTCGATGTCAGCAAAGATAAAGTATCCATTCTCATCACGTTCACCATAAGTGTTTACTACTTCTTCTGCAGTCGCTTCAAATTCTAAGGCGTCACTTAAATCTTCATTAGTAGAAACCCATACTTTAGCATCTTCAGCTAATTCAGTTGTATACCAGTTGAATCCCATTTGTGTGCTAGGATCACCATTAAATGTAGTAATAAGACGGTTTGGCGTATTATTAGGTGCAACCTCCGCTACAGTTGGCTTTTCTTCACTTAGTTCAATATCTTGTGCTAATGTCGCTACTGGTGAGAGTAATTGAGCAGCAAGTAATGATCCAGTGATCAATTTCTTAAGACTTAAATTTTTCATTCTTTGAAATCCTCCTCATATTTTTATAAGCTATCCACAGTGCTTATAAATATAGTTTAACAAGCCATTGTAAATACAATGTAAATTCTATGTAAATGTTACGTAAACTTTACAAGGATTCGTAATTAAAGTGTGTTTATACTGTTTTGAATTTAAAGCAAAAAAATAGAGCTAATCAAAAGATTAGCTCAACAAAATTATTCAGCTGTATTAGATACAACTTCTTTTCCATCGTAGTGTCCACATGATGAACATACACGGTGGCTTAATTTTAATTCTCCACAGTTAGCACAAGTGTTCATTCCTGGTACTTGTAACTTGTAGTGTGTACGACGTGCTCTTTTCTTTGCTTTTGATGTTTTACGTTTAGGTACTGCCATTCTCTACACCTCCTAGTTGATGTTTGAGGTTATTGTTCCTCATCTTCGTTATCTAATAGCGTTTTTAAGGCTGCAAAGCGAGGATCAACCGTTTCGGCTTTCTCTTCTGCTAAGTTTTGCTCGTATTCTTCTTCGGTGACGACTGTCCAATCATTACCCGACGGTAAATCTCCGTCTTCTTCTCCTGGCTTTAATACTCTTGTAGGTATATTAATCGCGATGTTATCAGTCACTGCAACATCTAAATCAATATAATCATACTGAAGTACAATCGTAGTCTCTTCATATTCCCCGACGTTTCCATCATATTCCTCATACACATAACGTTCGCTAATTGGAATGTTTAAGTGTAATGATACTGGTTCTAATGATCTCGATGACGGCACCGTCAGTCGAGTATCGATTTGACCATGAAGAATGATATCTTCATTAGAAGGTACGAAATATCCGTTTACAATCACTGATTCCACATCTAAGATTGAAGGGTTTCGCTCCATGAGCTGTTCTTTAATATCTAAAGATTCTTCAAAATTAATAATATCATCAGGATGATCTTTTAATTGGCGGATTGTCCATTTCATCTATTATCACCTCTAAAACGACAAGATTTATTATATTGAAGTTTACAATTCTTGTCAAGATTATTTTAATATTAACACGATTCCTTTTCAATTAATAGTGAATTGGGAATCTTCCAGTGTTTTGTTGCATTATTTTATGTTTTGGATTGACTGAATAGACTGTGTCCGCACGTAAATTTAATTGATAATTGCGTGCGTTGTCTTGAGTCAAATTACTAAATAAATTCAATCCTGTTTGGTTTCGCTTCATCTTAAGTACTTTTCTTCCGGCATCCGAGTAGCCAAGTACGCGAATCGTAAGTAGATCATTGTTTAATTCAATGCTTTCTTGCCATTCTTTGTTTGTTATATTCAACAGAATCATCATTAACTTCCTTTGGATGGAAGCTTTCGTCCATCTTTTAGATGTGAGTGCATCAATTAAAGAGTCGAAATTATCAGTTTCCAAAATTTGCTGATAAATATAATGTTCAACACCATGATCAATGCCTTGATATTGAGTTAAGCGTTCGGCACTTTGACTTTGTACTTGGTACTTTAGTAAATCATAATAATCAGTAAGTTGTACGTTTGGATGACTGATTAGTTTTTGATATGTCCGCTTTGGTACAGTATCCTCGGTGACTAATTGTTGACGATTCAATTCTCGTATTTGACTGCCACTTAAGACTGCTTGCATATGTTCATTCTGTTTAATTCTAGGAATAGCTGTAACATCCATCTTAGAATTTAATTGCTTCAATGCTTTAATATATTGAATCCCAAGTAAATGATTAGGTGAGTCTGTTAATAGTTGCGCCTTTTCAGAAGCGTTATCTATAGCTTCTACAGCAGATTGATAACTCGCTGCATAAGAATTGCCCTCGTTAAGATTAGTTTTAACACTTCTATCGATTGCTTCTTCATTCTCAGCTAACCACTGAACATAAGCATTCAAGTCTTCATAGGAAGCAGACTCTGTTCCAAAAACAAGTTGATCTGACCCTAATAATTCTAGTGTCTTAACCGACCAATACGCGAAGTAATCCGCTGCTTGTAAACTAGCTAAGAGTGGTAACTCTAAGACGAGGTCAGCACCGTATTCCAATGCAATCTCAGCTCTTTGCCATTTATCAATTAGAGCGAATTCTCCGCGTTGAACAACATTTCCACTCATCAATACAACGAGCGCATCTGCCGAAGTTCTTTGCTTCATTTGTTCTAATTGATATTGGTGACCAAGATGGAAAGGATTATATTCGGCAATGACTGAAACAATCTTCATCTTATAACACTCCCCAACTCTTACTTACTACATCTAAAGAACCAACGGTCTGCCTCTTTATCTGTTCTCTTGTCATAATATTTACTTCCGTAATCAACAAACACTTCAATCTTATCCGCTTGAAAGCCTGCTTCAACTAAAGCATCCATATACTTCTCTAATGGGAAAGTTTGCTCTTGAAGTTCAACATCGACGCGTTCAAACTGCGACCCCTCAACTTGTCTATAGACAGTCAAGTAATGCTCAACGCTAAGTGATTCAGCATCACTGGCGCTTTCCCAAATTAAAGTTGCTGACTCGTCTTGATCAAAGTATTCAAATTCAGAAAAAACATCCGTCATTTGATACGGTGTCCAAACATCGAACAATAACGTTCCTTGCTCAGACAAAGTGCGATACATCCCTTTAAATGCCTCTTTAACGGCCTCGTAGTCGTTTAGAAAGCATAGTGAGTCCAAGTAACAAGTGACTAAGTCAAAGTCCTTTAAATCCGCTGATAAACGCGTCATATCTCCATACTTGAATTCAACATTCGGTAAATTAACTACTTCTTGACGAGCAACCTCTAACATATCCTCATCAATATCAATTCCCGTAACTGAATCAACGAAAGGTATCATCAATTGAGTAAACCAACCTGTTCCACAGGCGATATCTAACATTTTTCTAGGCTTTCGGTCTAAACTATTTAAAGTATAGTCAACCCAATATTCATACACAGATAGATCATTGAATCGATCATATACATCTGCTATTTGGCTGAAACTCATTGTTCTGAGATCCAGTCGCTAACATCAACTAATGGTGCATCTTGCCAAATTTTTTCTAAATTGTAATTTGCACGTTCAGAATAGTGGAACACATGAATAATAATATCATTCATATCAATTAATACCCATTTACCACCGTTTTTACCTTCAACGTTTTTCAATTCGAAATTATTCTCATCAATCACGCTAGTAATTACATTAACAATTGCTGATAATTGACGGTCATTTTTGGCATCCATTACGACAAAGTACTCTGCTAATGGTGTCAATTGTGCGACGTCTAAGACCATGATGTCATGTGCTAAACGATCATCTGCGGCGCGTACAATTACTTCTAATTTTTCTTTTGTGTTTATAATAATTAACCCTCCTGTTTTTTTGCCCAGTGGTTATAAATAACCACGCTTTCAACATATACTTTCTTATTCGTTTCAACAAGATGTTTGATTGTTTCTCTCATCTTGTAAAAGACAACTGCATCCAAATCTGTTTCGGCTAATTTTCTAGCTTCAGCCACCCCATCAAAGTTACGACCAGGTTCAATATAATCTGCCACAAAGAGTAATTTGCTCAGTAAGCTCATTTCCTTCGCGCCAATCGTGTGTTGTGCAATGGCATGAATGATTTCATCGTCGAACACACTATATTTCGCACGCGCTAATTCTGCCGCAGCTAGGCCGTGCCATACTGCTTCGTTCGCAACTCTTAAGGGCTCATACGGTGCATACATTGTCGCAAGTTGATACATCTTTTCGTCTGAATAATCTTTACAATGATCATGCATTAAAGCAGAGATACTCACTTTTTCTAGATCTTTGTAATCATATTGTCTCGCTAATTCTAACGCTGTTTCTTCGACACGAAGAACATGCTTAAATCTTTTTGGTTTGAGTTCTTCTTTAAGATTATTAAGTAGTTCTTCTCGTGTTACGTTTATATAATCTTTAGTGTATAGAATTTCTGATACCAAACTCTTGCCTTCTTTCTTTAATCCATCTCATAAAGTTTGTGTTTTTGGATATAAGCTTCTACCTTACTTGGAACTTGATAACGAATAGATTGTTCCAAATACACTCTGAGTCGTATTTCTGTTGAACTCAATTCAATCAAGGGAGAGTCGACCCATAGTATAGGATATTGTCCTTGATAAGGGAATTCCCCTGGACGTCTGACTCCAACAAATTGAACTAATTGTACTAATTCATCAATTTGTTTCCAAGTTGACAAATCATTCGCGCTATCAGAACCGATTATAAAATAAAAATCAGATTCTGGATAAGTTTCAACGAAATGTCTCATTGTATCAACAGTATAATTCACCCCACCACGGTGAATTTCATAAGGTTGTACTTTAAATAAAGGATTGTTCTCAATGGCTAATTGAATCATTTGAACACGGTGTTGCGAAGCGATGGTCGTCTTTCCTGGTGCATGAGGTGGTTTAGCCGTTGGCATAAACCAAACTTCATCTAATTCCAATTGATTCCCAACTTGTTCTGCCATTAATAAATGTCCGAGATGTGGCGGATTAAATGTTCCACCTAAAATACCAATCCGTTGTCGATCATCCACCGATGATTTCGGAGTAAATTGACTCAGAATAATCGGTTCGAGTGCTTCTTCAATTGACATAAACTCTTGCGCTTTTACTGTGCCATTTGAAATACCCATTCTACACGTCCCCTTAGCTTAATCGATTTACTTGTTGACTGATTTCCTGATATTTTTCTTTTGTTGATGGACGGTATAAAATCGCTGTACTTCCGATTGTTTGAATAATAACACCACCGATTTCATCCGCAATTTTGTTAGCAACGTCATCTAAATCTTCATCACTGTTTTGTAAGATGACAAATTTAATTAATTCACGCTTTTCAATTGCGTTGTCCACTTGCTCGATAAATACATCTGTTAATCCTAATTTCCCCATCTGGAAAAGAGGTTTTAAATTATGCGAGTATTTACGCAAAAATTTTGTTTGTGCTTTGTTTAATGTAATCATATTAATTCCCTTCGTTTAAATAATTGCTGTACGTTTAGATACGCTAATTTCTTTAGGTAGCCAAACTTTTATTTCTGCTTTTGCATTTACTGTTAACCAACCTAAACCAGTAATACTAATGTCTTGTGTTTGGTCTAGTGTGAATGTTTGCTCAACTAGCTCTGGATACTCTTCTGCATAATCCTTGCTAGGTGGTGCTAACATCTCACCAACATGTTTCTGATACAACTCATCTGCATTCTCAGTTTTAGTACGATGTAAGTACAAATCAGTTGAGACGTAGAAAGTCATCGCTGTCTTTTCAACATCTGACTGAACGAGATCCACTCGACCGACACCGGCTAAGAAGATTGTTTGTCCTTCATTTAATTGGAAGGTTTTTGGTTTGATTGGTTTACTTGGTAGCACACTTTGGTTGTCTGAACGACTTAAATGATGTGCTAATTGTGTACGACGGATGATACCCGGTGTATCAATGATCGCATGCGCATCAGTTAAAGGAATTTGAATTAAATCCAACGTCGTACCAGGATGGTTTGATGTCGTAATGACTTCCTTATCTCCACCGTAATAACCAATCAATTGATTAATCAATGTTGATTTCCCAACATTTGTCACCCCAACGATATAAACATTACGGTCACTAATGACTTCTTCAATTTTTTCAGCTAATGAATAAATTCCCGCGCGTTTTGTACCGTAAGTTAATACGATATCTTCAGGATATAAACCATGACGATTCACTGTTTGGCGAATCCAATCTTTTACTTTTGATTTACGCGTTACTTTCGGAAGTAAATCGAATTTGTTTGCTGCGATAATAAACGGTTGGTTCCCGATAAATCGGTGTAAACCAGAGATTAAACTTCCCTCAACATCAAAGATGTCTACAACTAATACAACAAAGGCATCATCATTAGCGATTTCACCCAATTTGTTTAAAAATACATCGTCATCAATATCTAAATCTTGTAATTGATTGTAATGTCTAAGTTTAAAACAACGTTGGCAGTAAAACTCGCCTTTTTCTATCCCTTTATTTAACGCAGATTGTGGTAAGTAACCTATCTCATCTGGATTCTCTGTTTGAATGGTTGCCCCGCAACCGATACATTGAAATGTTTCTTGCTCACTCAAGCGTATTCCCCCAATCTCCTGTTCGGTCAATGCCGACGATTTTAAATGCTATCTTTTCTAACATACGATTAATTATTGTAAATATATTATCATTTGGCGCAATAGGTTTGACTAAGATACTCTTAAGATGATTACGATTCGCACCAATCACATCTGTCATAACTTGATCTCCAATCACAGCAACATTCTCTTTAGGTACTTGTAAATCCTCGATAGCAAGTACAAAATGCTTTCTGCGTGGTTTTAAAGCACTTGAAGTAAACCTTAACTCTAATGGTTCTGCTACTTTAAGTACTCGATCATAGTTGTTGTTTGATAAGAGGTAAATACCAATCCCTGCGTCTTTAAATCTTGTTAACCATTCAGCCATCTCTTCAGTATGCTCCCACTGATTCCACGCAATGAGCGTGTTATCTAAGTCGCATATGATTGCTTTAATATCATGTCGCAATAAATCTTCTGGCTTAATTGCGTAAATTGAATTGATGGTCCAGGTTGGAGTCAATAATTTTTTCATATAGTCCCCTTTTAAATTCTTATATTGTCTTTGATATTATAACATATTCTTCCAACATTCTATAATAACATATCATATCTGAGTACTGTACACTATTTGATCAAATTGACAAATATATATTCTATTCTAACAAAAAATAATCCTAATAAATTATTGCCCCATGTTATAAATCTATAACATTGAATAATTTATTGGGATTATTTACTGAGTTTATTTAACCTAATAATTCGTAAATTTCAATTGCTACTAAATCGATATCATCGAAACGGTAAGTTGTTCCTCGTTGACTATCTGATAATTCGAATGCTTTATCATCTGCATGATAAGTTACTTGGCATTTTTCAACACCATCTAATTCAAAACGGCGAACCTCTGGTTCACTATTATTAGCATTTACCATAGCTTCTAAGCGTTGGATAATACCTGTCAAAACTGAAGTTTTCATAGTTGATTCCTTTCGTTAACAGAATTGCTCAATATGTGAGCAGCAAAACTAAACTAGGTTAGTTTTTCAATATAGTATATGTTAACAAAATGCTTTGAAATTGCAAGAAGTTACATAAACTATTTTCGATAAATTCTTATTTTTCTACATCTACTACATAAGTTACGTATTACTCCACGGTTCTTTAAACTCACTTAACATTCTATCAAAGAAATTTGAGCGTGACTGATCTGTATTTTGAATAATATCGTCATAAAACGCATAAACATTCTCTGCAAAGCGTTCAGCAGAGATGCTTTCTAATGAATCAGGATTAATATTCTCAATTTCACCCGCGTATTTCTTATTTAGATATTTAACAATCGCTTCTGATAATGACCCATTTGGTGCATAGAGTTGTCCGAATTCTCCTGATTGAATAATTAAGTTTAAGTAATCATTTTCCTTCGCCACAATTGGCAATCGATTCGCGATTGACTCTAAGTAAGTTAAACCTTGTGATTCTGATTCACTCGCATTTATGTATAAATCGGCCATTTGGTAATATTGATTGACTTCATTATGTGAAATTTCACCAATGAAGTGAACATTCTCCAATTCAAATCCTTTAGCAATGGTTTCTAGCGTCTCGCGGTAAGGTCCGTCTCCGACTATGACTAAATGAGCCGATGGATACGCTTCTTGAACCGCCGGAAATGCCATAATAACCTCGTCTAAAGACTTCTCTTTCGATAAGCGTGATAAAGATAGTAATACCGGTGCTTCTTGTGGAATATTCAATTTCTTACGCATCATCGGACGGTAATCTTCGTTGAATTCTGGTAAAAGAACGCCGGTTGGAATAATGCGCATCGGCGCTTCAACACCATAGTCTTTTAACGTTGCATAAGTTAATTCACTTGGTGTAATCACTCCGTCTGCTTGTCCACAGAATACTTTTGAAAACCAACGTACGTGTTGTCGTTTAATTAAACGCCCATCCCAAATGTAGTGAGTGTAATTTTCATACATCGTATGATAAGTATGAATCGTCGGAATTTTTAATCTGCTTGCTACGTATTTACCTGCTAAACCTAAGCTGAATTCTGTATGTGTATGGATTATATCTAAGTCATATTCTCTCGATATCTTCACACATCGATCTAAACCACCAAAAGCTATTCGGCGATCTTCAAAACTCGCAAAAGGTATACTTGGTAATCTAACTACGCCATTTTCTGGCCGTGCTTCTGGATCTGATGTTGTAAATATTATGACTTCATGGCCAACTTTTCTTAACTGATCACAAAGTATCTTGATTGAAGTCGATACTCCACTTACTTGTGGAAAATATGTGTCAGTAAACATGCCAATTCGCATCAAATACCCCTCTCAACTATAATTTCTCATATAAATTATAGTACTTTTTAAAGTGTAGACCTATTGTATCACAAGGTATTTTCAATGTGTAGATTTACATTTATAAGATACGTTTAAGTCTCTTATAGATAAAGATGGCTAGGAATGCCTTAAAGATATCTCCAGGAATAAAAGGAATGAGTCCTAGTTGTAAAACATGCGTAAAACCAGTCTCAATATTTAATACATTTCGGAAAATAATATACATGTAACTTAAACCGATAATATACAAAATGATCGTTCCAATTAATGTGATGCCAATGAGCTTCGAATTCGTTTCAGTTTTCAAATGTTGTTTGAGATAACTAATAATAAAACTCACTGGTATAAAACCAATCGCAAAACCAAAGGATGGTGACAAGAAAGACCCGAATCCTCCACTTCCTCCACTAAATACAGGCAGTCCGAAAAGACCAATGATTAAGTATATCAACGTAGTTAATCCAGCATAATTTGGTGTTAATACTAGCCCTATCATTAATACTGCAAACGTTTGTAGAGTTAAAGGGACAGGACCAAATGGAATCGTTAGTTGGGAACAAATAATTAGCAAAGCTAGCATTAGTGCCATTTGTGTCAGTTGTCTTGTCTTCATTTAGTTACCTCTCTTAGCAAACTGACTACTAGAAAGATGTATTTCTTGTCCGAATAATTCATCAAACTCACCTGAAGGTAACTCCACTAATAAATGGCCCTCATCGTTTATTCCTCGAATAATCCCATGTCTTTCCTCAGCTTTAACGGTATACGTCACAGGCTTGTTAATTCCTAATAAATGATTCGAATAGTAAGGTATATATTCTTTCTTATCAATCTCTTTAATATAAGTTAGGAGACGATTGACGTAAGTTGCGAGTAATACATTTAAGTTTAATTCTCTAGGTAACTCGCTTCCGTATAAGGTTCCTGCAACACCTTGTGTCAACTCATCAGCTTCATCGAAGTCACCTGCCAGATTCAGCCCTAAACCTATAACAACCGATGTAATCTGGCCACTTTCGATATCACTAATCGCTTCGCATAGAATCCCACTGACTTTTTTACCTTCATAAAATAAATCATTAACCCACTTTATATCTATTGCTTTCCCTGTTACTTCTTCAATGGCTTCTGACATCGCAGTGGCAGTTGCAATGGTAAAAAGCGGAATATGCTCTGGTCGTGTTTGATTCACTGGTACAAGTAAAGATGAGTAAAGTCCTTCTTTGATCGTAGAATGAAAGCTCTTACCGTACCGGCCTCTTCCTTTCGTTTGCTTTCTAGAGATCACATATTTACCTTCGTTCGGATGGTTAGCTGCATGTACTTTAGCGACATCATTGGTTGATGTGACTTCATCATAGTAAGTAACTTTTAAGTCTGGACCATTTTCCTCTAAGAGTATCTTTATTTGCTCCGGATCAATACCTTTTGAACTTTGAATGTACTGATACCCTTTTCTAGGGATACTTTGAATCACATAACCTTGATCACGTAACTCTTCGATTGCTTTCCAAACAGCACTTCGTGTGACAGCAAATCCAGCGGCTAATTCTTGTCCTGAGTGAACTGTGCTGTTCCCTTCAGAAAGTTTCTTTAATAATTTATTTTTTAGTGTCATCTTTTACTCCTTTGGTCAACCATATATTATTTTCGGTTGACGTATAGTGAATAATAAAATCCTAGGCTAAGTTAATAACCTAGGATGTTTTATTAAATTTATTTTGTTGCTTCTTCAACTAATGCGACAACTTCTTCTGATGATGTACATTCATTAATTGCTTTTTCAGCTAATGCTTGCATATCAGTTAAGTTTAAGCGTCTCACTAAACTACGTGTTTTTAATACACTTGAAGCACTCATAGAGAACTCATCTAAGCCTAATCCAAGTAATAATGGTACAGCCGTTTGATCTCCGGCCATCTCACCACACATACCTGTCCATTTACCTTCAGCGTGTGAAGCATCAATCACGTTCTTAATTAAACGTAGAATTGATGGATTATATGGTTGGTATAAGTAAGAGACACGTTCATTCATACGGTCTGCTGCCATTGAATATTGAATTAAGTCGTTTGTTCCGATACTGAAGAAGTCAACTTCTTTGGCGAATTGATCCGCTAGCATTGCTGCAGCAGGAATTTCAACCATAATACCAATTTGAATATCTTCTGAAACTTTTACACCTTCAGATAATAATTCTTCTTTAACTTCTAGTAAGAATGCTTTTGCTTCACGGAATTCTTGTAAAGTAGCAATCATCGGGAACATAATACGTAATTTACCATGTACAGATGCACGTAGTAAAGCACGTAATTGAGTTTTGAACATATCTTTCTTGTCTAACGAGATACGAATTGCTCGGTATCCTAAGAATGGGTTCATCTCTTCTGGCAATTCTAAATATGGTAACTCTTTGTCTCCACCAATATCCATCGTACGAACAACAACTGCTTTACCATCCATTGCTTCTAGCACTTCGCGGTATGCGTCGTATTGCTCATCTTCAGTTGGGAAGTCAGAAGAATCCATATATAAGAACTCAGTACGGTATAAACCAATCGCTTCGGCACCGTTCTCAAGAACAGCCGTCACGTCTTTAGGCGTACCAATGTTTGCAGCGAGTTCAACTGCGTGGCCATCTTTAGTTTCTGATGGTGAATCCACAAGTTTAGCCCATTCTGCTTTTTGTTCTTCAAAAGCTTGCGCTTTCTCTTCGTATTCTTTAACTTGTTCTTCTGTCGGGTCAACAATAATATGACCTTCCATTGCGTCAACGATAACTAAATCGCCATCTTTAACTTGAGATACAATTGAGTTTGTTCCAACAATTGCAGGAATCTCTAAAGAACGCGCCATGATTGCCGAGTGAGAAGTACGTCCACCAATATTTGTAACGAACGCTTTCACAAACTGCTTGTTTAATTGAGCAGTATCACTTGGTGTTAAATCATGTGCAACAATAACAACTTCTTCGCTAATTGTCGCTGGGCTTGGTAATTTAACGCCTAATAAAGCAGCGAGAATACGTGTTGAAACGTCTTTAACGTCTGCAGCACGTTCTTGCATATATGCGTTATCTTCCATTGCACTAAACATTTGAATGAACATGTCACTCACGTCGCCTAATGCAGCTTCAGCGTTGATTCCTTCGCTCGATACTTTTTCTCTCACTTGTCCAGTAAATTCTGGGTCAGATAAGAACATTAAGTGAGCATCGAAAACTTGCGCTTCCTCTTCACCTAATGATTTTTCAGCAATTGAGCGAATTTGAGTGATTTCAGCTGTCGCTTGTTCAACCGCTTTATCAAAGCGAACTGCTTCTGCTTCAGCATCTTCCACTGTAGTGCGATCAAAAGTTAAATCTGGTTCTGTTAATAGATACACTGGTGCAATTGCAATACCATCACTAGCAGCAATCCCAGTAACTTCGATTTTTGTCATTATGCAGATAATCCTTCGTTTTTCATTGTCTCTGCAACAGCTTCAATGGCTTCTTTTTCGTCGTCACCTTCAGCAGTGATTACAACATCAGCACCTTGCCCAACACCTAAAGACATAACCCCCATGATAGACTTAAGGTTAACTGATTTACCTTTATACTCTAAGTTAATGTCTGAAGCAAATTTACTTGCCGTTTGCACCAATAATGTCGCGGGACGTGCGTGAATCCCAGTCTCAGCAATTACGTTAAATTCTTTCTTTTCCATTCGAAAAATCTCCTTTATAAATGAAATTTTAATACGAGTTTCAATAAATAAAACTCTTACATATATAAGAATACCATTTTTTAAGCGTTTCAACAATATAAAACTATCGATTTATAATCTTTAATGTTTAAAGATGCCTTTAATGTATAAGTTAGCAACGATTAACTGTGTTTACAATAGTTGTTCTAACTCAATATCTGGATATTTATCTTGGAACCAACGCTCAGCAAATTGATTCTCAAATAAGAACACTGGAGCACCAAAGCGGTCACGAACTAGTAAGTTACGACTTGAAGACATACTTGGATCCAAATCTTCCTCTTTAATCCAACGTGCAATTTTACTCCCCATTGGAGTCATATCAACTTCGGCATTATATTCATTCAATAAGCGGTATTGGAAGACTTCAAATTGAAGTTGTCCAACGGCACCAATAATATATTCTTCCGTATGATATGTTTTGTATAACTGAATCGCACCTTCTTGAACTAATTGTTCAATTCCTTTGTGGAATGATTTTTGTTTCATAACATTTCTCGGACTTACTTTCATGAACATCTCAGGCGTAAATTGTGGTAGAGGTGGGAAAGCAACAGCCTTCTTTCCTGAATACAAAGTATCTCCAATTTGCAGATTTCCTGTATCATATAGACCGATAATATCTCCAGCAACGGCTGTACTCACTTCTTCACGAGTATCTGCCATGAATTGAGTCGTATGAGCCATGCGTATCTTCTTTTGTGTACGGTTTAAGGTCACATTCATACTCGGTTCAAACTGCCCAGAAGCAATCCGAATAAAGGCAATACGATCTCGGTGTGCCGGGTTCATGTTTGCTTGAATCTTGAAGACAAAGCCTGTGAAGTCATCTTCAACTGGGTCGACTTCATCGCCACTTTCAAGTTCAATCGCTTCCGGTGCTGGCGCTAACTCTACGAAAGCATCTAAGAATGTTTGAACACCAAAACCAGTTAAAGCTGATCCGAAGAAGACGGGCGTTAACTTACCGTTAGCAATCTTGTCTAAATCAAATTCATTTCCTGCTTCATGCAATAATTGTGCATCTTCTAAAGCTTGAGAATAGATTGATGATTCTTTAAACGAATGCTCACCTTGAGCTTCTCCGTCCTCATCTAAAGGAATAAAGATATCATCTTCTTCCTCATCATTTCCTCTTAATTCAACTCGCTCATTATATAAATCATAAAGACCGATTAAATTACGTCCCATACCCATCGGCCAATTCATTGGGTACGCATCAATACCTAAGACCTCTTCCAATTCAGCCACTAACTCTAAGGGCTCACGACCATCACGGTCTAATTTGTTAATAAAGGTAAAGATTGGAATTCCACGGTGACTTACAACTTCGAATAATCGTTTCGTCTGTGGCTCAATCCCTTTACCAGAGTCAACAACCATAACTGCCGCATCCACGGCCATTAATGTACGATACGTATCCTCTGAGAAATCCTCATGTCCCGGTGTATCGACAATATTAACTTGATGTCCGTCATAATCTACTTGCATCACCGAACTGGTTACAGAGATCCCTCTTTGTTTCTCGATCTCCATCCAGTCAGATTTTGCGAATTTGTTTGATTTTTTACCCTTTGCCTTAACTGTCCCTGCTTCACGTATGGCTCCACTGTATAACAGCATTGCTTCGGTAATGGTTGTCTTACCCGCATCCGGATGGGAGATAATCGCAAATGTCCGTCTTCTTTTGACTTCTTGCTCTAAATTATTTACCAAATAGTTACTTCCTTTCGTTATTGTCCGTTTCAAAAAAATGGAACAATGCAATGTGATTGAGTTCATCATTGCATTGTTCATAACATAAAAATTATCCGTTTAGTGTTCTCAACTCGATTAATTTTTTCTCGATATTACGTTCAGGTCCTTGAGTTTCTTTTGAAGCTGCATCATTGGCAATCACTTCATGAATTAATTTCTCTAATTCACGTTTCTCTTCATCTGTTAAAGTACTCTCAGAGACTGACCCTTCGTCGCTTTCTTTGCGTTTTTCAACTTTGCCATCTGAAAATTCGTTAATCTGCATCGTAAATTGATCCACTTCACTTTTAGGGAATAGTGATTCAAAATCTGTGCCATCAATAAACTCTGATACTTGATCAACCATTTCACGCATTTCGTCTTTCATGAATGTTAAGCGATCTCTTAAAGCATTCCCACCATTCAATAAATCATTTCCACGATTAATTGTTTCCTCTTTTAATTGAGTTGCTTGCTCATTCGCTTTACTAATGATTTGTTCAGCTTGTCCAGCTGAATCTTCGATTATTTGTGAACCTTTTTGTCTTGCGTCAACGATTCCTTCTTTTAGGGCTGACTCTAATTCGATATAGGTCGCTAGTTGACTTTCTAAGCTTTCAATCTTCTTTTCCAATTCGTCAATTTTACTTGTCTGTTGACTCATCATCGAATCTACTTGACTTGTATTATAGCCAAATAAACTTTTCGATATATCTACCACTCATATCACTCCTCTACACTCTAACTCTCACTATGTTATGTACTTCTTATAGTAGCAAATTTCAAGGCATTTTACACGTTCTTTTTACATATTAATTTAATCAATCATTTCTGATTCTAAATAACTTGCAATTAATTCATATGTAGCGTCTACAGATTCGAAGTGAGTGCGCTCGTAAGCATGACTAGAATCAATGCCTGCTCCGATTAAACCGTGACGAACATCTGCCCCAGCTCTCATGGCTGCTGATGCATCACTTGAATAGAATGGGTAAATATCTAATTGATATTCAATATCATTTGCTTTACATAATTGAACGAATTGATTACGTAAGCCTAAGTGATATGGACCAGATCCATCTTTCGCACAAATCGACACACTATATTCATCCGTCCGTTGGTCATCGCCCATGGCTCCCATATCTACCGCAAGATATTCTTTCACTTCAGAAGCAATATTAGAATTACCTCCATAACCAATCTCTTCATTGGTTGAGATATAGAAGTGCGTCGTATGTGCTAAATCAATCTGATTACGATGAATATTCTCAACTAATTCAATTAATAAAGCAACACTGACTTTGTCATCTAAATGACGTGATTTAATAAAGCCTTCGTCTGTAATAGTAGCTCTTGGGTCGAATGAGATAAAATCTCCCACTTGAATACCAAGTTTTTCAACATCTTCTTGGTTCTTCACTTTATAATCTAAGCGAATTTCCATATTGTCTTGATTACGTTCTGCTGTACGCGCATCTTTATAGACATGCACACTCGTTTGGTGCATGAGGATTGTTCCGTTATACTCTTTATCTTCTAAACTTGAATGAACGGTACAGTATTCCCCTTCAATGGCGTTAAATGTAAAGCCACCAATCAAATCAAGTTTTAAGCGACCATTCGGTTTAATCGCACGAACCATTCCACCTAAAGTATCCACATGAGCTGTCACAAAGCGATGACTTTCCTTATTCTTACCATCGATACTTACAAGTAAGCCACCCTTGGGCGTCACTTCATAAGTTACACCCATCTCATCGAACAAGCCACAAATATAATGGATAATATCTGCTGTATAGCCCGTTGGAGATGGAATCGTTGTTAAGTTTTTTACATTTTCTAATCGTTTTTTTGATACTTCTTTTATTTCTGTCATAAAAACACCCTTTGCTCATTGTATTTATATTCTGTATTATAGTAAAATAACGTCAATAATGTCACTGTGATTAATTATACATGAAATCGTGGAGGGTTTTAAATGAAATTTACTTGGGTATTAGATGGAGACACTTCAAAATTAAAGGACGCATTCGATATTCGTAAGAAAGTCTTTATTTACGAACAAAATGTTGATCCAGGACTTGAATTAGATGGTTTGGATCAGCAATTAATTCACCTAATTGGATATATTGACAATCGTCCCGTCGCAACGGCACGAATCAATCTTAATGACGCTAAGACAAAAGCAAAGATCCAACGTGTGGCAGTTCTAAAAGAACAAAGAGGTCAGCGCTTAGGATTTAAATTGATGGAAGAAATTGAAAGATGGGCAAGAGAAACTAACCCTTCCATTGAGGTACTTAGCTTATCTGCTCAAGATCCAGCTATCCCCTTCTATGAGAAATTAAATTACGCAATCACAAATGAAGAAGGCTACTTGGATGCCAACATCCCTCATCATGACATGGAAAAACAAATCAATTAAAAAACGACCCTTTGACTATTTTTTAAACCAGTCAAAGGGTCGTTCTTTTTTGTGTATTGCTTTAAATAATTGCTGATAAGAATAATTGAGCAATACTAAAGTAAATAAATACTGAAGTTAAGTCACTCAGTGTTGAAATAAATGGTCCACTCGCAACTGCAGGGTCAAAACCAAGTCTGTCCATAATCTTCGGTATAAATGAACCTGCAAGATTCGCTACGATAATTGCAGCCATCATCGCAATTCCAATGACCGCTCCTAGAACAAGGTTTTGTTTCCAAACTAAGACGATTAACATCACGGTAATTCCGACAATTAATCCAGTAATCGCACCGGTAATTAATTCAAACATTATTGAAGAAAAGAAATTATCGTCATCGTATTTATTTGTTAATTTCCTTACGGCTACGGCCAGTGACTGCGTCCCAGCATTCCCGGCAGTACCTGTAATTAAAGTAACAAAGGCGGATAAGACACTTGCTTCAGCGATTAGCGCATCATACCGACTAATTAAAGTCGCTGTTCCCATTCCTAAGAATAGTAAGGTTACTAGCCAAGGTAGACGACTTCTTGCTGCTGATAGTGGCGTGTCATGGGTCTCTCTAACGTCAACCGCCGCTAAACCAGAGTAGTCACTATCTGCTTCATCTTGCATAACATCTAAGACATCATCAACCGTAATAACACCTAATAATTCACGGTCAAAACCAACAACAGGAAGCGCTAAAAGGTCATAATCTTGAACCATTTTGGCTACTTCTTCTTGATTATCATTTACTTGAACCGAAATCACACGGGTATTCATCACATCATGAATTAATTTATCTTCATCATTAATGATTAAATCTCTCAGTGAAATAACCCCAACTAAACGGTTATTCTCATCAACGACATACACATAGTAAATCGTCTCTGCTTTAATCGCTTGCTCTCTCAATCTGTGATAAGCGGCACCTAAGGTTGATTCTTCCTGAACAGAGATAAATTCTGTCGTCATAATCGCCCCAGCGGTCTCGTCTAAGTAATTAATCAATGAACTGATTTCGCGAGCATTTTCAGCTGGCATTAAATTCATGTAGATATTAACGCGGTCGCGGTCTTTTAAATTATTCAACACATCCACGGCATTATCGGCATACATCTCACCCAGAACTGTCGCAGCATAGGGATGTGACATCTCATCAAAGTAGACATCGATAGTCTCATCTTGCGATTCAAGCAAGTCAAACACATCCGCTAATTCTGAAGGAGATAAATATTGATAAATCTTTTCACGATCCTCTTTTTCCAAATTCGCAAATATCTTACTTTGCTCATAATTATGTAAGGCTAGATACTCGGTTCTAAATCGAGTCATCCGGTTTTCGTTCAATAATTTTTTAAACGTTTCAATACTCTCTTCAAGAGATCTTTCAAATATCTCCATATTCTATCTCCCCTTTTCTGATATTTAACCACGTGTGCATATCTTCAGGAATCGCTTGGGTAATGTGGATGTCATCACCTGTAAAAGGATGAATAAATTGTAACTCACCACAATGCAAGGCTTGTCTTGAAATCACTGAATCTTTTACCCCGCCGTATAAATCATCCCCAACTAAAGGCCCACCTTTGTGAGCTAAGTGAACTCTGATTTGATGCGTACGCCCTGTATGAAGTTGCATTCTAAGTAGGCTTGCCTCTTCCACTTGTTCTTTTAACCAAAATTCTGTTAAAGCGGCTTGCCCATCTGGGTCCACAATCCGACTGATGATTGATTCAGGATTGCGCCCAATCGGTGCGTCGATATAACCATGCTTGTCCCAATCCACTTTATGTGACAAACCGTAATAAATTTTAGTTAAACCTTTACTCTGAATCATACGATCCATGTAAGCATGGGCAAGTCGGTGTTTGGCAATCAACATCAATCCGGTCGTATCACGGTCTAAACGAGTGATGATATGAATCACTTGGTCTTTATATTCTTCTCTTACATAATAACCTTTAATGCGATTTGCCATCGAACTATCTGGATTCTGCTTTGAAGGAATGGAGACCGAAGCACTCGGTTTGTTCACAATCAAGAAATCACGGTCTTCGTATACGACATCAATTGGAATGTCTGACGGTGCCACTGTCTCATGCCCGTGTTCATCCGGGGCAATGAGTGTTAACACGTCCCCTTGGTTTAAGGTCGCTCTCACGGTCACTTCTTCTTGATTCAGTAAGATTTGCCCGCCGTTATGCTTCACCGCTTTTACAAAATTTCTTGGAATCCCTTCAAAGTGTAAAAAGCGTTTAATCGTTTGTTCTAAAGTATCTTGATACTCCCATGTTAAAATCACATTATCTTCCTAACTTGTTAAAATTTTCTATTGGTATTCTTCAGTATAGAGCGTGAAGAATTGTTCAATTTGTTCCATAGATGACTCATGACTGATTCGCTCTTTTGCTTCGCCATCTTCCATCACTAAGACATAAGGAACAGTCTCGACACCGAATGTTTGCATGGCTCCTTGGAAGGTCGCATCTTGTTCGTGTGCTCGAGTATTATAGTAATAGATTGGAACGTTTAATTCACTAGCAATTTGGTTAATCTTTGGTGAGAAAGCTTTACACCAAGGACATTCATCAAAGCCAATATATAATAAACTCGCTTGTTCACTCGTCATTTGAAGAAACTCAATATAATCTGCTTCTGCTTGAACTGCTTCGATCTGTGAATAATCCACAGGCGATTGTGTCCCTTCTGCATATGTTCCTATCTTATATAGGGATTCATAAATCATTCCTTTAGCGTCCTCATTCATAGTTAAGAACGTCGTATCTTCTGGAATAGTGACAGGCGCATTGGTTCGTTCAACTCCAGCGAGTGCTGTATGTTCAAACTCTTCGGCTTGACTACTACACGCCACTAACAAACCAATCGTCATAACTAGGCCAATAACTTTCAAAAATCGTTGCATCTGTAAAATTCTCCTTTAAAGTGATTGTTTTCTTCCAATAAACGCATTTTCAACTCGGTCCCAAAAATGGGTATGTTTAAAGCTTGCGAATTGAATCCGCTGTTTAGCAACTTGACAAGTCACTTTGGATACTTCGTAATTCAACCAACTTTGATTATCTACAGAAAGAATCGCAGATTGCGTGTTTTCTGGTTTCAAAGTAAACCATTCATCTGAAGGGATAATAATTGGTGAACTTAAGGTACGATACACCCGATTATTAATTGAAGCCATCTCAGTCATTTGAATCGCATCCAGACGTGGATGGATGACTGCTCCTCCTAAAGACTTATTCAGACCCGTTGATCCGGTTGGTGTTGAAATACTAATCCCATCACCACGGAAAGTCTCGAAGAAGTGGTCTTTAATATAGACATCACTCACCATGGTTCCCATCGTTGAACGGATGGAGAATTCATTTAGAGCTAACATCTTCTTACATCGCCCATCTTCTAAATGAATTTCGACATCGAGTAAAGGATAAGACACTGATTGATCGGATGCATTTAATAATCCATCCACAACCGCATCTACTTCATCGCTGAGCCAATCTGTATAGAAGCCTAAGTGTCCGGTGTGAATTCCGACGAATTTCGAATGTTCAATATATTGTTTGAAATGATGGAAGGCAGATAAGAAGGTTCCATCTCCTCCAATTGAAATAATAAAATCTGGTTGCTCACGTTCATCCACAATTTCAATCTGGTGTTTATTTAATTTGTTTGTGAGCTCTGTCTTAATTGATTGAGATTGAGGTTTTGTATTTGAATAAATTAGTACCGTTGGTTTCATTGATTTACCTCATAATTTCCTTTGTATATTGCTGTCTCTGGGTCCTCGTATCTTTGTTCAAAGAATTGAGTCGCTTCTCGAATCTCTTCTCGAATCTCTGACATTTCTTGATCCAACATAAATGCTGCCTCGGAAGCTCTTTCTAGTCTCTCAAGAATATGATTTGGATATTCTCCTTGATACTTATAGTTCAACGAGTGCTCAATTGTCGCCCAGAAGTTCATCGCTAATGTTCTAATTTGAACTTCTACAATGACGGTCTCTACATTCTTTGCGCGTTGCACTGGGTATTCAATGACCATATGATATGATCTGTAGCCACTTGGCTTATGATGGTGAATGTAGTCACGGATTAATAATACTTTAAAATCCGTCCGCTCTTTAATTAATTCGGCTACTTCATAGATATCTTCAACAAATTGACACATGATACGGATTCCAGCAATATCTTGAACACCAATTAACATATCTTCAGGTTCAATTTCTCGCATTTCCATCTTCTCGAGAATACTCTCACGTGTCTTTACACGTCCTGTAACGAACTCTATCGGCGTATGGCGGTGTAAAGTTCGGTATTCTTTTCGAATATTCTTTAGTTTCAGCTTTAATTCTTCTACAGCTTGTTCATAAGGAGCTAAGAATAAGTCCCAATTCTCGATAAAATTATCTTCTATCAATTTAGTCACCGACTTTCTTATTTTTGTATAAGTATATTTATTTGCTTATATTAATGAATTATTATAGGATATATGACGGACTGTAATTGACATACAGTTTTTTTATTTTTGTATATATTACATTGTACATAATTTAGCTAAGAAAGGATATATACATGGTATCTTCAATTGAAAGAGAATTAAAAACATTAATTAATAAAGCCGAATATGACAAGCTTTATACTTATTTTAACTTACAAAATCAACCAAAGATCATTCAATCCAACTACTATTATGATACAGCAGATGAAATTTTCAAGCAAAATAATGCAGCGCTGAGATTAAGAGTATTTGATGATGGTCAAAGTGAATGGACCATTAAAGAAAGAGTCTCTGAACTCGAATCGATTGAATTAACACAGTTCAATCAAGATAAAGTAACAGACGCGCCAGACGCACTCAATGAAGACATTATTTATTCAGCTGATATCCAAGAGTTTATCGCTTCAAGAAATATCGTCTGGGCTGATATTAAAAGAACGATGAGTCTCACTACAGAACGTTATAATATCGAAGTTCCTTATGGATTATACGCCTTAGACCATACTCAATATCCACAAGCTGAAGATTACGAATTAGAACTTGAATCTCAAGATATTGAAGTTGCTTTAGAGCAATTTAATTCACTATTAGCGAGTGTTGATATATCCTACAAACAAGCAGAAACGAAGTTAGCACGCGCACATCGATACTTTACAAATGAATAAATGAACAAGCCTATCATTCGCTAATAGTTTACTTTATTGTTAATATTAAGTATACCAAATATAAGAAAGGAGGAGGACTATCTAAATGAGTCAATATCAGATCGAATATAGACACAATGGCGTTTCAAGTGTATTTGAATTATTTTTATTCGTTAACCCATTAGGGAGAAACTGTTACACTTGTCAACAAGAAGTTTTAAAATTAATTGATTTAGTAGCGTCAAACATAGATTTGCACATCCTACCTTTTCATAATCAACGTTTAGTTGAAGACTTTATGCAACAACTTGGTATCAAAAAAACAAACTTGCAGGAGAGAAATTACATCTTTCAATCGGTGTACCGAGCATCTCTCGCTTATAAAGCAGCGTGTATGCAAGGGAAACGATTAGGTCGTTATTTCTTAATGCGCCTTCAGGAGACAATCAATGGCGATATTTCTAAATTTAGTGCAGACTTCGCAATTGATCTTGCCAAAGACGTTGGACTAGATGTCGAAATATTTCAACAAGATATGCGGTCGGACTTTGTTAAACAATTGTTCTTAAAAGACCAAAAGACTGCCATCGATATGTCAGTTGAATCTTCCCCTTCTCTAGTTATTTATGAATACGTCACTGGCGAAGCAAGATTATTGGAAGGTTATCCAATAACTTTAGAAACAATCTTAGATGAGATTGATGCTTTAATATGTGATGGCACTGATCATGAAGAATCAGGTGCGAATGTACCAACTTTACGGCTACTATAAAACTTAATTTAACGGGGGGCTGAAATAGCGCCCCTCTTTTTTATGCACATAACAAGAGGCTCACCAACTGTGGACAAATGTCACCACGATTGTTGAGCCTTTTTTGTTTGGGTGGGTGCGCGTGTTTTTCACTCACTTACCTATTGTCACTCCACATAAATCTCAAATTAATGTGTTCTTTGTAAAGCTGTTGCTCTCGCACTTCTTGCTCGCACAGCTGCTTTTCCTTCCTGGGCTTCTCTCATGTCTTTCTTAGCACATAAACTACCAAACATCATCCCAACAAGTGTATGGACGATCGTACCCGCTGCACCCGCTAAGGCTGCTTCTGGAGAAAAATGTGTTAAACCTAAACTTGCGGATAGTCCTGTGTTTTGTGCCGCAACTTCAATCGCACACGTACGTTTCGTTGTCGCAGAAGCATTGAATAACCCATAGATAAAGTATACAACTGCATAAGCTAATAAATGATGAACCAGTACCGCCAGGACTACTGTTAGACCACCGGTTAATAAATTCTCACGGTTGACTGATACTGTTCCAGCAAGAACTAAAAGTACCGCAATCGATGAGAATGATGGCATCGCTGTCTTGATTTTTTCGGATTTGTCGCCTAAGAGATGAGACACAACTAAACCTAAGACAATTGGCACTAATACGATTTGTGTAATTGATAAGAACATTGGCCAAAAGGCAATCTCAATAAATGCTCCCCCATAAGTAGCAATCAAGAGTGGTGTCACGAATGGTGATAATAATGTAGACACCGTTGTAGCACTCACTGACAGTGGCACATTCCCATTAGCTAATAGAGCCATAATGTTCGATGCTGTCCCTCCTGGAACTGATCCAACAATGATTAAACCTAAAGCAACATCTCCTGATAGACCGAATAATTTCGCAATGGCAAAAGCGCTCAGTGGCATAAATAAGTATTGGATGGCAGAAACCATAAGCACGCTCGTTGGGTTTTTAAGAACATGAGCAAAGTCAGATGCTTTCATCGTTAAGCCCATAGTGAACATAACGATTTGAAGTAATAAACTCACATAGCCACTTAAAGGTGTGAAAAAACTTGGGAACACTAAGGCTAATAAAGCCGTTAATGCTACGAACATTGACAGATTACTTGTAAACGCGCTGTTAAACTTTTTAAATAAATTCATGGATGAATCCTCCTATTATTGTCTGTGTAGTTTGATAAATATGAACGTCGCTTTCAATGTCACTCATCGTTTTACCACTCCTTTGAATAATAAAAACCCCCACTCTAGATTACTAGAATGGGGGTTTGTTATCTGTTCCCATTCATTCAAGACGAATAGGACTTTTTAAACTGATTATAAAATCAATTTAACAAGTCCGGTCTTTGAATGACAATAATAATATTGTTGAAATGGGTGAACATAAGATAACCTCTTTTATCATTTATTTTTAATGTGGTTATAATATAACTTAGATGAATTCTAATTGCAAGGATTTTAATGCTTTAAATTGAAATTAGATCATTAAGTCATTTTTTTCTAAATCTACACGTCGGCGAGTAGCTTCAATAAAGGTTTCTTCTAATTCCCGCTTGTTGTCTGTTAAGAGCGCTTCTTTAATTTTTGTCATTTCTGCTTCAAATTCGCTAATAACTTGAACCAGCACATCTTTATTATTCAACATTAATTCTGACCATAGATTCTCATTTAACTTCGCAATTCGAGTTAAATCTCGGTAACTGTCACCGATGAATTGAACAGTATTCCGTTCAGGTTGATCACTATTAATTAAGGCCGCTGCAATACAGTGGCATAATTGACTCGTATAAGCGATTAATTCATCATGAACAATTGGCGTTACTTGAGTTAATCTTTGGAAGCCTATCTTCTTAAGAAGGGCTTTAAAAATTTCCATATTCTCTGGCTTATTCGAAGCGAGTGGCGTTAATACATAATTCGCACCTATAAAAGCCGTGTGGTCTGAGTATTCAAAGCCTTGAGACTCTCGCCCTGCCATCGGGTGGCCAAAGATAAAGTCCACTTGCTTAGGGAGAATGGGTACGATACTGTCAATCACGTATTGTTTAATCCCTGTCGTTTCCGTTAGGATGGCACCCTCTTTGAATGAGTCTGAATTTTGAAGAATGAACTCTTTAATATTCTCAGGATATAAGGCAATAATGACGATGTCGGCACGTTGTAGAATCGTTTCATTCTCGACTTCACCTTCAGCAATCACGCCAGCTTCCATCGCTTGATCGAGTGCCGCTTGGTCTTTATCAATTCCCATCACATAATAATTCGAACTGTCCGAAGCCTTAAACGCTTTCGCAAAGGAACCTCCGATGACACCTAATCCAACAATCGCTATCTTTTGCATATTTATCCCCTTCCTAAACTTCTAAATAAATACTCTTTGACACTTGATCAAATTGCCCCATGATTTGGAGGTATTCTGATACTTGATCTAAAGTCTGAATCAAAATATTCACAGGTGAACTCATCTCTTTAATCGACACTTCAATAAAGAATCCATAAGTAAATGGCTGATTCTCAATCGGTCTAGCACTTAAGTTTTGTAAGTTACAATTAAAAATATCAAACACTTGAAGCAATTTAGATAAAGCACCCGATTCGTGACGTGTCTCAACATACAAACTTAAGCAAGATCCGGTATATTCCTTTTCTTGAATCTTTTCAATCACATAAAAGCGAGTCGTATTCGTTGATTCGTCTTGCACATTCTCCATCAATGGAACTAAATGATGTAACTCCCCTGCTCGTGGACTCGCAATCGCAGCAGTATCTGGACGGTTCAATGTCTGAATATACGACGCCGCTTTTGCTGTATCTTCATACACTTTACTTTCAATCAGTGGATACGAATTGAAGAATACCTGACATTGCGATAAAGCTTCAGGGTGCGAATATACCATCTGAATGTCTTCTAAGCGACTCCCTTCCACTCCCCATAAAGTATGTCGAACAGGTTGGTAAGCCTCTGAAATCGCCATGACAGGCTTATAACGCAGTAAATCTGTGACACGTGCAATAATTCCGGTCGTCGAGTTCTCAACTGGAACGACAATTAAATCCAACTTGTCATCTAACAAATCATTCACGACCGACTTAAAGTCCCCATAAGGTACTGGTACCGACTCCGTCTTCGTATCTTCCAATGTCTTTATATAATCTTGCAACGTTGCCTCACTATAAGAACCAGCAACTCCTTGATATCCTATACGCATCCAAATTCCCCCAAAATAAAAACACACAGTACCTCAGATTGCTCTGATGAGTGACTGTGTGTTTAGTGTATTCAATGTCACTTTCCATTAACTATTGCTAATATTGTAATCGATATTAGCATTAAATGAAAGGTTACATTGAATCTTCATATATTAAGCGTTAAATTGACTTTGATATAAGTCAAAGTAGAAGCCTTTTTGTTCTAATAATTGTTCATGGTTACCATGTTCAATTATTTGCCCATCTTTCATCACTAAGATACGGTCGGCATCTTGAATGGTTGAGAGACGGTGGGCAATAACGAAACTCGTACGCCCTTCCATTAAGCGTTCCATCGCTTTTTGAATTAACTGCTCTAGACGCGTATCAACTGAACTTGTCGCCTCGTCCAGAATCAAGATTTTAGGATCAGATAATAAAGCACGGGCAATGGTTAGTAATTGTTTTTGACCTAGAGAAATATTACTCGACTCTTGGTTCATTCGATTCTCATAACCCCCTGGTAACGTACGGATAAAATGATCCACGTTAGCCGCTTTGGCAGCTTCAACAATTTGCTCATCTGTCGCACCTAAATTACCGAAACGTAAATTTTCTTTAATCGTTCCTTCGAACAACCAAGCATCTTGTAATACCATCCCGAATTGCTCGCGATATTTTTGTCTTGAAACGGCTCGGTTATCTACGCCGTCCAATCTAATCGATCCTTTATCCACATCATAAAAGCGCATCAGTAAGTTAATCATCGTTGTCTTACCTGCACCCGTTGGACCGACAATCGCAATCGTTTCACCCGGTTTAACCTTTACAGAGAAATCTCTAATTAATGGTTTTGTTGGAGTGTATTGGAAAGAAACATCATCGAAAGTCACTTGCCCTGTAACAGGTGAAGGTATTTCTTCCGTTACTTCGTTCAATTCTTCTTCTTGGTCTAATACTTCCCAAATACGTTGCGTTGCAGCAACCGCCGCTTGTAATAACCCCGTAATTTGAGTCACCATTTGAATCGGTTGGTTAATTTGCCATACATATTGAGTAAAGGCTTGTAAGTTACCAACTGTTAAGCGTCCTGCAATCGTAAACATACCACCGACCACCGCAACAACTAAGTAAGCTAAGTGAGATACGACGGACACTAAGGGCATCATTAAACTTGATAAGAAACTTGCTTTAAAGCCGATATCTGCTAACTCTCCCGTAATCGTACGGAACTCCTCTACAGAACTATCTTCACGCCCATATAAACGAATAATATTAAACCCAGTAAAGTTCTCTTGAACGAAACCGTTCATTCTACCTAAGACATCCGCTTGTTTCTTGAAGTGTTGTTGAGAAATCTTCACTACACTTTGAGCAACAAAGTAAGATATCGGCATACTAATAAATACAATAAGCGCTAATTGCCAATTCAAAGTCAGCATCATGATCGTGACAAAGATAATCGAAAAGAATGCCGTTGTCACTTGAATAATTCCTTGTTGCAGTGAGTTGGAAACTGTCTCAACGTCACTAGTAATACGTCCTAAGATATCTCCAAATTGGTTACGGTCAAAATAAGCCACGGGAAGACGGTGAATCTTACGGATGATATCATCACGTAAATCACGGGTCATGTTCTGAACCGCAATTGTAATGTAGACGTTCGAACCATAATTTGTCCCTTGGACAATAAATCCACGAATGACATAAACAATTAGAATGGTAATAATATATTCATAATTGATTGCCGCTCCTTCAGCTCCACGGGCGATATCCACGACGTTTTGAGTGATTTCTGTAATAGCTAATCCTAATACGAACGGCTCAATCACAGTCATTAACACGTTAATGATTAAGAGGATGAGGGCTAGGATTAGTTGTTTGTTATAGTTTTTTAAATATTTCCATAAATTTCCAAAAGTTTTTATTTCTTTCATCTAGCTCACTCCTTTACTCTTCTATTGTTTGATTTTTCATTTGTGAATTCGCAATATCACGGTAAATTTCGTTCTCTACCATCAATTCCTCATGCGTTCCGCGTCCGACAATCTCACCTTCGTTTAAAACGATGATTTGATCAGCATTCATAATTGAGCTCACACGTTGAGCAACGACTAATACCGTTGAATTTGTTGTCACTTCTTTCAAGCGACGACGTAATTCCGCATCGGTCTTATAATCCAGTGCAGAGAAACTATCATCAAAGATATATACATCGGGCTGTTTCACAACTGCACGCGCAATCGATAGTCGTTGCTTTTGTCCACCAGATAAGTTTGTTCCACCTTCAGCTAAGAATGAGTGGTAACGTTCTTGAGTCTTATGGATAAAGTCACTTGCTTGCGCCACATCACTGGCACGTTCTAATTCGTTTTCCGTTGCATTGTATTTCCCGTAACGTAAGTTTTCACCAATCGTTCCAGTGAATAACAATGCTTTCTGAGGAATGAAACCAATCTTTTGACGTAAAGCTTTTAAGTTATAATCACGTACATCCACACCATCGATTATGATACGTCCTAAAGTAACATCGAAGAAACGCGGAATAAGTTGAACTAAAGTCGACTTACCACTTCCGGTACTTCCGATAAAGGCAACCATTTCTCCAGGTTTCGCTTCAAAACTAATATTATGAAGGACTGGATTCTCAGTTTCTCCTGGATAAGCGAATGTCACATTATCAAAAGTTACGTAACCATGTGTTTCAGTTTGAGTTATACCGTCTTCATTCACAGAGATCGAAATCTCGGTATTCATTATTTCCTGTAAACGATTCGAAGAAACGTTCATTCTTGGATACATAATGAATAATTGTGAGAACATCATCACTGAAAATAAAGCGTGAAAGGCATATTCCACAAAAGCAACCAAGTTACCTACTTGTAATTCTCCAACTGCTAAAGGTTGTAGCGATAGTCCCATAATAAGAACAATCATCCAAACTAGGATATGCATGAAGATTGGGTTTGCTGCTGCCATTAATTTGAATAAACGCGTGGCGATATTTGAATAATGACGACTTTCTTTATTGAAACGATCTTCTTGATACTCCTCACGAGCAAAAGAACGAATCACACGTAGTCCTGTTAAATTCTCTCTCGCATATTGGTTAATTGTATCTAGAGACGTTTGTTGCGCTTCAGATAACGGTCTAGATTTCTTAGCAATGACATAAATCGCAACTAACAGAAACGGCATTGACGCAGCTACAATCCAAGCCAATGACGGACTGGTTATAATGATCATCACAATACTTCCGAAGAACATTAACGGTGTATTCACACCTAAACGCAGTGACATCTCAGCGAACTGCATTAACACGAATGCATCGTTTGTTACACGCGTTACTAAAGATGGAACACCAATCTTTTCAAATTCTTCATGTGAGAACTTTTGCGTATAATCGAAGATGTCATTACGCATATCTCGGATCATGATATTGGTTAATTTACTTGAGGCATAGGATAATAGAATACGTCCAAGTGCACCCAAGATAATAATCCCTAACATCACCATAGCTAGGGTAAATAATAAACTTTGATTCCCTGGAATAATTGCTTGGTCAATCATAATTGATAGCACTGTAGGTAAGCCTAAGTTTACTAATACAAAAAAAAGGCTTCCGAACACATCTAATGCAAGCAGTCCGGGATAATTCTTAATATAACGCCAAATATAATTCATATGATTCCTCCTTTGTCTAATTTCTATCTTAAACATCCGTATTTATTATGGCAACAAATACAGATGTAATACTTCATTTTTTTGGTAATTTTAACAATAAAAAAGGAGTCTCATTACTGAGACTCAAATCTTAGATTAAGCTAAAGCTGCTTTTGCTTGCTCTACTAAAGCTGAGAAAGCTGCTTCATCGTTAACTGCTAAGTCAGCTAACATTTTACGGTTCATTTCGATACCTGCTTTTTTTAGACCATTCATTAATACACTATAGCTCATTCCGTTCATACGAGCTGCTGCGTTAATACGCGTAATCCATAAACGACGGAAGTTGCGTTTTTTCTGACGACGGTCACGGTAAGCGTAAGTATGAGATTTCATGACTTGTTGTTTAGCCATCTTGAATGAAATACTTTTTGCTCCGTAATAACCTTTTGCTAATTTAATTGTACGTTTACGACGTTGACGAGTAACGTATCCACCTTTAACACGTGCCATTGTGAATTCCTCCTTTTAGTTCGTTGATATTATAGTTGTGAAATTTGTTGTTTGATGCGTTTGAAATCTGAACTAGATACTAACGCTGCTTTACGTAATTGACGACGTTGTTTCTTAGTTTTACCGTGGAAACGGTGAGAAGTAAAGGCTCTAGAGCGTTTTAATTTCCCTGAACCTGTCTTTTTAACACGCTTTGCTAATCCACGATGTGTTTTTTGTTTTGGCATGATAAATCCTCCTATGTTTTAAATAATAATGTTCTATTCTTCGCTACTTATTGGAGCAAGAATTGCGAACATGCTACGTCCATCCATCTTAGGTTTAGTTTCAACAGTTGACACTGCATTCGCGTCATCAAGGAAATCCATGATAACGTCGCGTCCTAAGTCTTTATGCGTAATTGCACGACCGCGGAATCGAATTGAAACTTTAACCTTATCTCCTTTTTCAAGGAATTTAATTGCTTGACGTAATTTTGTTTGGTAGTCATGGTCTTCAATCCCTGGGCTTAAACGAATTTCTTTTAAGCTGACAGTTTTTTGATTCTTACGTTGCTCTTTCTCTTTCTTCTGTTGCTCATAACGATATTTACCGTAATCCATGATTCGAGCGACAGGGGGTTTTGCGTTAGGAGACACAAGCACTAAATCTAATTCAAACGACTCGGCAATAGTGAGAGCATCCTGAAGAGACTTAACGCCAATTTGTTCGCCTTGATCTCCAATAACACGTAACTCACGTGCACGAATGCCATCATTGATAGGTAATTCTTTTATGATCTCCACCTCCATGTATTTTGAGAAACAAGTAACAATAAAAAAAGCAAGTTTATAAAATATAATATAAACTCGCCGTTAAATATAGACACACCACTCCTAGTGGCAGACTATATATTTGCCAAATTCACTTTGGCGAGAAACGGCTCGTTTCTACTTGTTTTCTCAACCAACACATAGTACCACATAGATTATCGAAGTGCAATGCTTTTTTTAATTTATTTTGTTTTTTTCTGTTAATTGCTGTATTGGCAAGATAACTGCCAGGAAAATGTACCCCGTTTGTGTCCAAAGGATCGACACATCCATTAATCCATGGACAATAACAGTCACGAGCATCGTTGAAATTAAAGCAAATTCCTTACGGTACTCCATCTGCTTCGCTAATCTGACTATAGACTTTAAGTAATCTTTCATCATAAAGCCTAAGATTATGACCCCGATGACACCATAATCAGCTAACGTATTAATACCTAACTGATGTGCATGCATATCTGCCTTATCTGTATATAAGTAATATAAATTCATATAACTCATGGCCCCACGACCAAACAGCGGATTACTCATAAAAATCTGCCAACCAACATCCCATAGCGCAAACCGATCCTGAAAAGCGTAAGCAATCGAGCTAAACCTAGGGATTAAGTCTGGATTGATGAATAAAGCAATCCCTCCAACTGCTGCCAGTCCCAACATATACCATACATAGGAACGCTTCGTCCAAAAGACAAACCAAACAATCGCCACCGCGACTGTAGGGAGTACCATCCGCGAAGCCGTTAGTAAGATACTCATGATATTCAGGACAAACGAAAGATAATAGTAGGCTTTAAATCTCTTAGCATAATCACTCTTTAATAGTAGATACATACCAATATTAATCGCAAAGATACAATATAAGCCGTAATAATTCGGATTAAAGAACGTCGACTCTGCCCTCGTCTGAACATTCGCATATTGGAATACATAGAGTAAAGTGTAACCTTCGCGGAATACATAAGAGACATAGACAAAGAGTGCATAGATGGCGACAGGAATACTTCCAAGTACGAAGATATTCAACGTCTTCAAGTATCTTTCTACTGTGACCCACTTCAAGTAACTACTAAAGTAAATCGCAAATAAGAAAAAGACTAAGGTGACTAACACACCAATATAGTTTTGATTAATTAATGAAACGATTAGAACATAAAGTATAAATATGCTCAACCATTTGTTTTTAATAAACGTTCGCATTGTTAAACTACGTTTCTGCCATATTAAGTAGGTAATCGCAAGCAATAGTACAACAGCGTGAAGATAAATAGGTAGTAATATGGCAATAGAAACAATATAAAACAAATTAGGCCGAATATATTTTTTCCAAGCCGATTTCATTTCTCATCCCCCTCAATGTGATTATTTACATTATAGTCTACTTTATTACTTTTTAATAATACAAATTCAAGAAAATGCATAAACAAAGTTTGAATTTTGTGTGAAAAGATATGTAATAAAGTAAAAATATTCCAAGGCTATTTGAAAAGCGTAAATAGTTCGCTATAATTAATTGGTATTAAATTTGAGGAGGTCATCACTTTGTTCAATAAACGAACAATAAAGTGGCTTACCGTGCTTTCTTTATCAAGCATGTGTTATGCCAATCTATATCCAACTACAGCCCAAGCTGTAAGTAAAACACCTATCTTTAACTCTGACAATGTATTGTTAGAACCTTCAGAACCAATTGGAATGCCAGAAGATTACCCTAGTGAATTGCAAGAATGGTACGATAGTAATATGGACGCTCGTTCGTATGTCGTGATTGATCAAGAAACAAACAAAATTCTTGCCAATCGTGAAGGGAATGTTCCTTACCCAATTGCTTCAATGACGAAAGTATTATCAATGTACTTGATCTATCAAGCCTTAGATGAAGGCACTTTGAAACTTGACCAAGAGATCGAGATTCCAACAGAAATAGTGGAAGATATCTCATCTAATGTGGAACTATCAAACGTCTGGTTGGTAGAAGGGATTACTTACCCCGTTGAGGATCTAATGTATGCCGTCATGTTACAATCTGCCAATGATGCGACTTCTGCTTTAATGTGGGAGATTTACGGTAGCGAACAAGCTGCAGTTCAAGCGATGCAAGACAAGTTAACTGAGTGGGGAATTACAAACGCTCAGATCTACTCTACGTCTGGTGCACCAAATATTGAAGTGCCTGAATCATGGTGGATACCTGGTTCGAATGAGATGAGCGAGAATACGATGTCCGCAGCAGATATGGCCTTAGTTGCCCAACATACGATTGAAGAATATCCACAAATCTTAGATATTACATCAACCCGCGAATATACCTATATGGAAGGTACAGACGAGGAACAAATTTTATTCAATCCAAACCAATTACTTGAAGGTGGCACTTATGGTCGTTCTGGTATTACTGGCTTGAAGTCTGGTTTCACTGATGCTGCTGGATTGAACTTTGTGGCAACAGGTAATCAAGCAGACCGTGACTTTATTGTGGTAGCGATGGGAACTTTCGGTGAAGGTATGAGCTCATACTGGGAGATCGAAATCCTGTTAGACGGCTTATTAGATCATCCAGATGTGGTCGACCTTGACCTTCCTACTAACATCAAAGCACAAGAACCTGCTGAGGAATTAGTGGAAGAAGCAGCCCAAGAAGATCCAGCGACAGAAGATAGTACCCCAATTGAAAACAACCGTGACAATGCGATTACTAACTTCATGCGAGATATCTTTGGAGTGTTTAATTAATTATATGACTAAAGAGATGCATGGATACATCGCTCTTAAAGAGCCATCTCGTCGGACATGATTGAACCACCTAAATCGGTCTTAGCTGAACCAGGCAAATCGGCACAATTGAACCACTCTGTGGTTCTTTTTTATTGCCACCATGGTATAACTAAGACGTGAGTGAAACTCGCAAAATATTATGGAGGTGGCTAACATGCCCAATTATATAGAAATGCTTCGGTTATACGAAGCGGGATTTAGCTTAAGGCAAATGTTAACGTCAAGTAGAAATCGGCACTTTTTGCCAATTAGTTTTCTGCAGATTCTGCTAGATAAGATTCGGCACTTATTTCTAATCAAAAACTCGTTGCCGATGTTTCATTCGATAACTTTCATCGTCCATCTGAATAAGCTCTACCCGATGGAGAAGGCGATCCAGAATAGCTGTTGCGACTCCTTCATCGCCTAATAGTTCTCCCCATTGATCTGGACTCTTATTTGAAGTCAGAATGATTGAACTACGTTCATATAAGTAGTCAACTAGCTGAAAGAACTGGTTTGCCTCCATTGGATCCATAGCCATATACATCAAGTCATCGATGATCACTAAGTCAGATTTTTTAATCCGATTTAATGCAATCTGTGATTTCCGTGTATAATCGCTTGTTTTCAGAATCGTCGTCAGTTCTCCCATCGGGAGAAACATGACTTGATACCCTTGCTCGATCACTTCTAATCCAACTCCTACTGCTAGATGAGTTTTGCCGACACCAGGCGGTCCAAGAAGAATGAGGTTGTATTGCTGCTCTAACCAATTCATTTCCTTCAGCTGGCGCATTTGCCGCTCACTGAGGCTTGTTTGCTCACTTAAATCATAGTCCTCAAGCGTCTTTTGATAAGGGAATTTCGCCCATTTTAAGCGACGGGCTTTGTTTTTCTCTTCTCGCTTTGTTAGTTCGTATTTCAAGAGATGGTTTAACAGTTCATAATAAGTCCAAGATTTTTGCTCAGCCTCTCGCATGAATGCAGGAAGCTCAAGCGAAACCTCAGATAATCGCAGCTGTTTAAAGGCCTGCTGTAAATCTTCCAAGCCATTACTCATTCACTTCACCGCCCAAAATTTTGACATACTCACTGATTGAGCGTGTGGATACTTGAATACCTGATGAAGCAGTCGAAGAGATTGATTCGATTCCTCTTGGAATATCTCCCGGCTTGTGCTGGTTTAAATAAGCAGCGACGTCTCTAAAATCATTGGCGCTCCATAGTTCGTTTTCAATACAATGTGCGAGTGCCGCATCCCGTTCTTGGGGGTATGTTTGAATGCTCTTTTCCAAGACCATAAACTGATCGCGTACATACCGTTTATACTTTTCCGTTATTTTATCAATAAAGAGAATGGCTGCCTCTTCTTGTTCGAATAGGTCAATCATGGCTGTGCGGTATTTTTGCAGTGTTTTTTCCCGATCACGACCGTGGTTGCGATTTTTTATCAATTTGCCTTTTTCTAAAGAAAGGGTATGCCGCGCAATTTCATCACCTGTAATCTTATGTAGAATAACCAATTCTTGGCCTTTTTCATGAAGATAGACTTGATTTGAACCGACGGTTTTATAGGTACCAAGCGGTACCGAATAACGGTTCCCTCTAAAGCGAATCGTATTGTCTTTATTGACGGTAGCTGTTATACTATTTCTGAAAGATATATCTTTGTGTTTGATTGAAGAGACTGGTTTCAAGTGTGCTTTTTCCAGAAGGAACACTGAATCTGGTCTCTTTTTCGTTGTGCCGTGTACTTTATGATTTCCTGTGCGTTCCAGCCAGGAACGAGATTTCTCATTCCAGTCATCAAGTCCATCATAGACCCGATTCTTTGCGAAGTTAGCCTTTACATAACCGACGACACGTTCAATTTTTCCTTTTGTTTCGGGATCTGACCCGCGGCACAAGTAAACATCAAAACCTAAGGCTTGTTGATATGCTTGAAAGACTTGGGTGAGTAAAAGGTCTCCGGCGTTCTCGCTGACCGCGATTAAATTGTCTTGGTCATAAACCATTTCTTCAGGCATTCCGCCCAAGTGACGAAAGGCATTTTCATGCGAACGAATGGTATCTTGTGTTGTAAAGGGCCGGTCCAACCATTCAAGATATTTGTAGCGGCTATGCGATAAAACAAAAGAGATAAAATACAGCTTGATTTCTTCTTTGCTTCTTGTCTTTTGCTTCGTTTGACCCCAATCCACTTGGATTTGCGCACCCATCTCTACTTCGGGAATGGCTTCATATTGCCGGGTTTTTTTACGTTTAGGGATCGCATACTGATCTCTCAGATATTTGATATACGACCGTACCGTGCTTGAGCCGACCTGAAGATCCGGATATTCTTCCAATAGCCAGTCCTCAATTTGAGCAGCCGATAAATCGCTGTGCTCCTTCAGCCACTCCAGAATTATGTCTGCGTAAGGATCTAATTTCTTGGCTCGATTTTGTAAAGTATATGTCCATTCGGACATTTCCTTAAAGTCCTTTGCCAGATATTTCCTCACCGTGTCTCGATTCACTCCAACTTTTCGTTCAATTTGACTTTTATTGAATCCCAATCGATGTAATCGATGGATTTCATGATAAATACTCATCTTTTTTTCGTTCACCTTTCATCCTCCAATTCAATTGATACTGCAAAAGTATAATTGAATTGGTTCTTTTTTTGGAATAAAGTGCCGAAACTTATCTAGCAATAATTGCTGAATCTAATTTAGCATTAACAGCAAATCGCTAAACTCGTCTCTTCTGGTCGAAACACCGTCACTAGAACTATCAAAATCGCACAAGAAAAGGAGTTATCATACGATGAAGTATCGCAATGGTCCCGTCATGAATTAGAAACTATGTTCCAATTGGATAGAAACAAAAAGGATCAACCTGTTTC
>NZ_JBHSHQ010000010.1:0-5338 GCF_042652985.1 Ruoffia tabacinasalis
TGTCTGCTCACTTAAATCATAGTCCTCAAGCGTCTTTTGATAAGGGAATTTCGCCCATTTTAAGCGACGGACTTTGTTTTTCTCTTCTCGCTTTGTTAGTTCGTATTTCAAGAGATGGTTTAACAGTTCATAATAAGTCCAAGATTTTTGCTCAGCCTCTCGCATGAATGCAGGAAGCTCAAGCGAAACCTCAGATAATCGCAGCTGTTTAAAGGCCTGCTGTAAATCTTCCAAGCCATTACTCATTCACTTCACCGCCCAAAATTTTGACATACTCACTGATTGAGCGTGTGGATACTTGAATACCTGATGAAGCAGTCGAAGAGATTGATTCGATTCCTCTTGGAATATCTCCCGGCTTGTGCTGGTTTAAATAAGCAGCGACGTCTCTAAAATCATTGGCGTTCCATAGTTCATTTTCAATACAATATGCGAGTGCCGCATCCCGTTCTTGGGGGTATGTTTGAATGCTCTTTTCCAAGACCATAAACTGATCGCGTACATACCGTTTATACTTTTCCGTTATTTTATCAATAAAGAGAATGGCTGCCTCTTCTTGTTCGAATAGGCCAATCATGGCTGTGCGGTATTTTTGCAGTGTTTTTTCCCGATCACGACCGTGGTTGCGATTTTTTATCAATTTACCTTTTTCTAAAGAAAGGGTATGCCGCGCAATTTCATCACCTGTAATCTTATGTAGAATAACCAATTCTTGGCCTTTTTCATGAAGATAGACTTGATTTGAACCGTCGGTTTTATAGGTACCAAGCGGTACCGAATAGCGGTTCCCTCTAAAGCGAATCGTATTGTCTTTATTTACGGTAGCTGTTATACTATTTCTGAAAGATATATCTTTGTGTTTGATTGAAGAGACTGGTTTCAAGTGTGCTTTTTCCAGAAGGAACACTGAATCTGGTCTCTTTTTTGTTGTGCCGTGTACTTTATGATTTCCTGTGCGTTCCAGCCAGGAGCGAGATTTCTTATTCCAGTCATCAAGTCCATCATAGACCCGATTCTTTGCGAAGTTAGCCTTTACATAACCGACGACACGTTCAATTTTTCCTTTTGTTTCGGGATCTGACCCGCGGCACAAGTAAACATCAAAACCTAAGGCTTGTTGATATGCTTGAAAGTCTTGGGTGAGTAAAAGGTCTCCGGCGTTCTCACTGACCGCGATTAAATTGTCTTGGTCATAAACCATTTCTTCAGGCATTCCGCCAAAGTGACGAAAGGCATTTTCATGCGAACGAATGGTATCTTGTGTCGTAAAGGGCCGGTCCAACCATTCAAGATATTTGTAGCGGCTATGCGATAAAACAAAAGAGATAAAATACAGCTTGATTTCTTCTTTGCTTCTTGTCTTTTGCTTCGTTTGACCCCAATCCACTTGGATTTGCGCACCCATCTCTACTTCGGGAATGGCTTCATATTGCCGGATTTTTTTACGTTTAGGGATCGCATACTGATCTCTCAGATGTTTGATATACGAGCGTAGCGTGCTTGAGCCGACCTGAAGATCCGGATATTCTTCCAACAGCCAATCCTCAATTTGAGCAGCCGATAAATCGCTGTGCTCCTTCAGCCACTCCAGAATTATGTCTGCGTAAGGATCCAATTTCTTGGCTCGATTTTGTAAAGTATATGTCCATTCGGACATTTCCTTAAAGTCCTTTGCCAGATATTTCCTCACCGTGTCTCGATTCACTCCAACTTTTCGTTCAATTTGACTTTTATTGAATCCCAATCGATGTAATCGATGGATTTCATGATAAATACTCATCTTTTTTTCGTTCACCTTTCATCCTCCAATTCAATTGATACTGCAAAAGTATAACTGAATTGGTTCTTTTTTTGGAATAAAGTGCCGAAACTTATCTAGCAATAATTGCTGAATCTAATTTAGCATTAACACCACATCAATTGGTTCTGGTTCTTCAAAAGTATCTACATAGCGCGGGATATTTAAATTATAGTCATTCTCTACAATCTCATCATAAGGTGCTAAATAAGCATACTTATCTACAAATTCGCGCTTCTTATAAGTTTCAAGTATCTTTTCAATATTTTCTTCAGTTAAGATGTTTTGATTTTTTTCTTTAGTGAATTCATTTGATGCATCAATGAACATCACATCACGATTTACTCTATTTTTCTTTAGAATAATGATTGTAGTTGGGATACTTGTATTCACAAAAATATTAGCTGGTAAACCAATCACCGCATCAATGGCTCCGTTTTCTAGTAGAGCTTTACGTATCTTCCCTTCAGATGCACCACGGAACAATACGCCATGTGGAAGTACAATTGCCATAACTCCATCATTACGTAAATGATAATAACCATGTAGTAAGAATGCAAAGTCAGCCTTAGATTTCGGTGGTAATACGCCAAATGAAGAAAATCTTGGGTCATCTAAAAAGCCTTTAGATGCTGACCATTTTGCTGAGTATGGAGGGTTCATTAATACACCTTGGAAGTTTGTCGGCTCATCTGTTGGCCAATCCTCATCAAGTGTATCACCATTACGTAACTTCTGATTCTCAATAGGCACTCTATGAAGAAACATATTCATACGTGCTAAGTTATAGGTAGAAGTGTTTAATTCTTGTCCAAAGTAACGAACGCTTAATGGTTCATTGGAATAGCGTTGTGCGTTTAGAAGAAGCGATCCCGATCCCATAGTTGGGTCATAAATGGTGAATCCCTTTTGATCCTCTTTACCCATTAATACTATTTGCGTCATTAATCTAGCTACTTGTTGCGGTGTGTAGAAGGATTATAATTCTATTAAATGTTCAGATGCTTATAATCCACGGTCTATAAGGTTTTTAACCCTATATTGCATTAATTATTAAATGAACACATTTTCAACACAGAATTCATATGATGATTTTATTTTTTGTTCACTTTTTATGTTACATTACGACTACGCGTTATAGTTCTTGAAGTATTATCCTTTACTTAACTGTTTAACTTTTACTATTAATGTATAATTATTGAACTATATAAAATATCATAAAGGAGGGGGATACTAATGAGTGAGAAAGATACTAAAAAATATCAGCAAGAAAAAAGCAATAATGATCATATATTAACTAAGGAAGAACAGGAACAGGAATTGGAAAAATTGAAAAAAATACTTGAAAAACATAAGGATATTTTTATTAGACTAAAGGATAAATAAGTTAGAGTTCTCTAAGGTAGGAATTTATTCCTATCTAAGCATAATGCCTAAAAGTATAAAAAAAGCTCTAGAACAACACGACGTGTTACTCTAGGGCTTTTATATGTTTTTACAATTAAACCAATTTAAAGATAAGTTAGTAATCATAGTGAATGTGTATCGTTGATTATAATCTGTTGGAGTTCATTGCAAAAAGTTATTAATTTTTCAAATAATTCATCAATAGGCTCTATGATTTCTACACTTTCATTTTCCCTATAAGCAGTATATACTATTTTATCTTCTTGTATTTTAGTTGAATCTATACCACGAGTTATTGATTTTCGAAGATCTCTCCAAGGTTGTTCAGGAGCACTCACGCCGAAAAGTTTCCTAAAAATTTTTTCTCTGATTTCACCATCTCCTTGAAGGTTAGCATTGATTTCATCTTTGATTATTTTATTACTAAAACTTGTAATTTCAGTTTCTTCCGGAATTTTAGAAGAAATAATAGATTTAAGCAAACTTTCGGTGAAAATTAAGGATGTTAGAATAAGTGACTTCCTAATTAGATTATCAGAGGTTTTATTTACTTTTTCATGAATATCAGCTATTGTTTGTTCATATGTTGTAAACTCTAAGGGATTCTCTTTATACCTCTCATGCTCGTATTGGAATCCGAATTCGTAATCTGTTTTTTGATTATTATCATTAACACTAGATTGCCCAGCTGAATACGGAGGATTACCAATAATTGCAGTTATTGGTACTTCTTTTTGGCGTTTTAAACTATCGTTATTTGAACCGAAATATGAATCATCTAATGTATCTTCTGCTTCTGTACTCTCGAATGTATCAGTTAAGACAATACCTTCAAACGGTGCATATCCTTTATTGCCATTTATTTCGTCAAATGTAGCTTCAATATTAATTGCCGCAATATAATAACTTAACAAAATGATTTCGTTTGCATGCAACTCTTGCGTATATTTACGAGTAATATCAGCTAAAGTGATTTCACCTTTGTTAATTAATTCTTTCAAATAATGGAGAGTTCGAACTATAAAAGTACCAGTACCCTCTCATGTCAAGCTTATGACAAAATTTTGATGTTATGTAAATAAAAAAGAGTAGTCTTAACTACTCTCAAAATGTTTTTATGCTAATCCTATTTAATTTAATGTTCTATTAAAATTTCTTCTAACATAGGCTCTATGCCTCTTTTTATTAAAGATTCTACTAACCTCTGTGCATGAAATCTATTAATATAGAATGCAATATGATTCAATAACTCAGCCGCTTTTTCTCTTACTTCAAATGTAGATAAATTGTTTTCAAGAATATAGTTAGCGATATCTGCAAAATTATCTGCATCTTTAAATCTATTGCATTGAGAATCCATATCTAATTCAATAAACTTAATTACCTCTAAAATAGACTCTGGATACTCATTAAAATAATAATATAATGAGTATTTGAAGTTACGTATGTTAATTATATTATTGCACAGATCCTTTGATGATAGAGAAGATATATACATTGATGTTCTGTCATTATATTTCTTAGATTCTATTGAGCTTAGAATCTCTTCCTTGTTCTTATTATCATCTATAAATTTTTTTATTTTGATAAAATTTTTATACATATTAAATGCATCTTTATAACGGATAAAGTCCATATAATTGTGTAAAAGATAAAAGGCCATGTAACAGCCCTTTTACGGTACAATGTTTTTAACCACAAAAACATACCTAGGAGGACGTTACATGACCCAAGTACATTTTACACTGAACAACGAAGAGGTTCAAAGTATTATTGAACATTCGGTAAAAGATGAAGTTTCTAAAAATATTTTGACCACTGTTTTCAACCAATTGATGGAAAAGCAACGAACAGAATATATTCAAGCCGATGATTATGAACGTTCAGAAAGTCGTAAGAGTCAAAGAAATGGCTATTATGAGCGAGACTTTACGACTCGTGTGGGCACACTCGAGTTAAAAGTGCCTAGAACACGTGATGGTGAATTTTCACCGACGGTGTTTGAGCGTTATCAGCGAAATGAAAAGGCACTGCTCGCTTCAATGCTTGAGATGTATGTTTCGGGCGTTTCGACACGTAAAGTTTCAAAGATTGTTGAAGAGCTATGTGGAAAATCGGTATCGAAATCTTTTG
>NZ_JBHSHQ010000011.1:0-117329 GCF_042652985.1 Ruoffia tabacinasalis
CTCCTGTTACTACTGCAGGGTGGTCCCTTTTTCAACAGCAAGGTGGTCCCTTTTTCAATTGACATATACAGTAAGATTAAGTTAGAGAAAGAGAGCACTTAAGTTTGAAATTGAAAGAGGTGGGAACGATGAGAAAAGTAAAATTATTAATGGTTCCTTTAGCAATATTGACACTTGCTGGCGCAATGAACACGAGCGTTGGAACCGTCATGGCCCAAGCAAACGCAGACTACAGTACAGGCACAGTGATTACTCATACGGTTAGACCAGGCGAATACCTCAACAAAATCGCAAACGACTACGGCGTAACAGCTAACGAATTAAGATTATGGAACCATTTAACTACTGATTTATTACAAATTGGGCAACAATTAAAAATCGTCACAGACGCTGAAACACCACCGCCAACAGGCTCAGTATATACAGTAAGAGCTGGAGATACTTTATGGCGTATCGCTAACACTTATGGTGTAACAGTCAATCAGATTAAATCATGGAACAATCTATCATCTGATTTCTTATACATTGGCATGCGACTTGTTGTATCTGATCAAGGTACAACACCACCTCCATCTGAAGGATTAACTTATACAGTCAGATCAGGAGATACATTATGGAGCATTGCGAATCGTTACGGCGTAACGGTTAACCAATTGAAGTCATGGAACAATTTGTCATCTGATTTCTTAGCCATCGGCATGCGCTTAAATATTAGAGGTGGCGATAATCAACCGCCATCACAAGGAACCGTTCACCGAGTACAGCCCGGCGACACATTATTTAACTTAGCTTACCGCTACGGAACTTCAGTCAATCAATTAAAAGCATGGAATAACTTAACATCAGACTTAATCTATATCGGCACTTACTTAAGAGTGTCACAACCATAATATAGATTGAACAGCGCCAACCACTTCGGTGATTGGCGCTGTTTTTGTGTTGGGAGCGGGATGCAGGATTTAATTTCCCCTGTCATTCGGTGACAAGTCCCGTTAAGTGTTTAATTTCCCATGTCATTCGGTGACCCGTCCTGTTAGGCGTTTAATATCCCCTGTCATGTGATGACGTGTCCTGTTAGCCGTTCAATTCCCCCTGTCATGTGATGACGTGTCCAGTTAGCTGTCCAATTTCCCTTGTCATTGTGTGACCTGTCCAGTTAGGCGTTCAATATCCCGTGTCATTATGTGACCCGTCCCGTTAGTCGTTTAATTTCCCCTGTCATTCGGTGACCCGTCCTGTTAGTCGTTTAATTTCCCCTGTCATTATGTGACCCGTCCCGTTAGCCGTTCAATTTCCCTTGTCATATTGTGACAAGTCCCGTTAGACGGTTAATTTCCCCTGACATCCAATGACAAGTCCAGTTAAACTTTCAACTCCAATCCAAACAAAAAGCACCGACCGAAGTCGATGCCAATCGCATTTTATATAAATGTTCGTTTCTTGATTTCTCCCCAAATCACTTGGCCTTTTGTCACTAGCATATAAATCAACACAATTAAACCAAAACCAAAGGAAATTAGGGAAGGGGTTTTAAATTGAATCCAACCGATTAAAAGGAAGATTATCGGCACTAAACTCAAGATTGCTACTGCAGCCCAGTATAGAACATAGTCACCTGGTTTCATGCGGGTCATCCGTGCGGTGATGATCATACTAATTAAAGTCGAGCTACATATGATAGGAACTGCATAAGTTAGCGACCAAGCTGACCAACCAATCGTGTAATCTAAGTAAATGCACATGAGGGACAAGATGATTAATAAATAGAGTAAGCTTTTGGCAATGTTACGACGCTTGCGAATCAAGGTCAGCACTGCCAACCACATTGTAATTATTCCAAAGGCTGCCCCTTGAAACAATTGGATACGACCGTGATAGAGTAAGCCAATCCCAAGAATAACTGCCACAACAATTAAAGAGAAAGCCATCAAAAATTGAGTAATGAAACGGCGATTAAATTGCAAGGGCACATCTGGCATTGAACTGGATGTGACTGGAATATTACTATCAAGAGGCGCCTCACAAAGAGGGCATTTATCCCAATCACCTTTCACGCTCACGTGGCATTCTGGACACTTACGCATCATAACGACCTCCCAACTCTTCTTCAGTCACTTTGTTTACCGTCATCGTCACCGGAATATTCTCGTCACTTAAGAACCTAACATAATGACGGTAAATATCTGTTTCAATAAATGGGGACGTAAAAGTTATCGTCAATACATCATTATGACTAATTGCGCAAAACTGCGGACGAACCGCAATCGTATGGAAGTAAACTTGATGAATCATTTGATCAACTAAATAAGGGAAACTAACTAAACCAAGATTGGAAATCGCAAAAGTGAGCTTACGATTATTCATGTAATTAGCAAATTTTAAAGCCAAATCTTTAATCGGTCGTAAAATAATCCGACTTAAAGGATGGTACTCATATTGAATTAACTGACTAAGCCAAGTTTCTAAAGTTTCTTTCTCTAGTTGCGGATCTAGCTGATTTTTTAATTCCTGAGAAATTGCTTCTAAAGAATTGTCACCATTCTTCTTATATTTATATTCCAACCGTGTCACCGCAAAGAAATTTCGCGCGGAATCAGAAGGGAAGAACTGACGCAAATTCACTGGCACAGAGACAGCCATCGTCTCATTCCCTTGGAAATTCGGTTCGGCTTTGCGAATCGATTCCATAAAGACAGCAGTCAGATAAACTGTTAAAGAAACATTCATCGCTTTCGCTTTTTTCAAAATATCTTTGACAGGCATTTCCAATTCAACGACGCGCGGACGGTAATCCGACGTGTAAGTTCCTTTGTAGCGATAGACTTTCCGACTCGGTTTGGGTTCATTTTCAACGGCAGGGAATAAGAAGTTTTTTGCCTTGGCACCGACCATTGTAACTCCACGTAAAGCCGACTGAGCAGCTTTCGAAAAGTTCAATTGATCCTTTCGTCTAAAATGGCGCTCGAAACTGTCTTCACTCGATTGGTCATGAATATAAGTCGAAACTTCAACGTCTTCATCTTTTAAATCAGGATGTTTTAAACTCAAGTACTCGGTAATTAAATCTTGAAAGAACCACATCGCTCCCGTTCCGTCAGATAAGACGTGAAAGACCTCAAGACTCACGCGCTTCTTCCAGTACATAACGCGAAATAATAAATTCCGTCGATCGAAAAAATATAAAGGGCGACAAGGCGTGTTCGTATCCGGCTCTACTTTGGGCTTCAAATCACTTTCTTCCAAGTAATACCAAAAGAAACCGCGTCTTAATACACTGTGATAAAGTAAATTTTGCTCAAAGACTTTACTCAAAGCTTGTTGTAACAAGTCAGGGTCCACAGTATCAGTGACTTCAGCACTAATTCGAAACACTTTACTATCACGGTTAGACATCGCCGCTAAGAATATATTTGATGCGTTATCTAGGCGAACCCATTTTTTACGTTGATTAACTTTCTGATTCTCCACGTATGTCACTCCTTCTCAAGTGATTCTCTAAAAAGTCTTTGATTAATAAATACGTTGTATCAATAATATCTTCATTTAATGGGGCAAATAGAAAATTATGAACAGTATCTTTAGCGCGCATAATTTCCACTTGGTTCCCAGCTTCTAACAACATGTAGCCATAAACTTCACCTTCATCACGTAAAGGATCAAATTCAGATGAAATGACTAAAGTGTCCGGTTGATTACTAAAATCCTCAGTCATTAATGGTGCGATGTACGGATTCTGTCTTTTGACCTCATCCGGTTCATACATCTCCATATATTCCTGCATTTTCTTTGCAGTGAGTCCATAGTCGTATCCATTCTCCTCAACACTTTCAAAAGGAGACGCTTCATCGTGGCGCCAATACGTTACAGGATTAATTAAAATTTGTTTACTTGGTAAAGGCTTGCCTTCATTGCGTAAGCGTAAAGAAACGGCTGCAGCTAAATTTCCTCCAGCTGAGTTTCCAACAATAATAATATTACGCGTGCCTTTAATTCCCGTTAAATCCGGACGTGATAAAAGTAGTTGAGCGACGTGATAACAGTCTTCGAAACCAGCAGGGTAAGGATTCTCAGGTGCTTTTAAATAATCAACCGCTAAGACAATCCGCCCCATTTGATCAGCCAAACGACGACAATCTTTTGTATAGGTATCTATATTTCCTAAAACCCAGCCCCCACCATGAAAGAATAATATAATTTCACTACTCATCAATTTTTTTGGACGAAAAATGCGAATCGGAATTTCATGACTTTGATCTGCAGAATAAATCTTCTGATCCAAATACTGAAAGCGGGATTTAGAAGGGGTGACAAAAACCTTTTGTAATTGCCGTACGAATTTGTATGATTCATGCATATTAATCGTTGGCGATGATAATAATTTTAATGCAAAACGTTTAAGAGTATTCATATTACTACCTCATAATATTTAGTTTTCTTCAGTGTGTCGTATATCTAGAGAAGTGTCAAGTTGTTAGTAAAAAATGCTCGAAAAATTCTTATAAGACTTATAAAATGATAATTTCGACACTTTACCGTTAAAAGCGACACTATGGGAACTCAAAGTATCGCTTTCTACATAATTCCCCAAAAAAATCATAAACCTCAACAAAAAAGACAAGCCCACCTGAGCTTGTCTAATTAGGAAGTTAATTTTACGGCTAATAATTATTGGTTAGCTACGTCTACAATCGCTTGTAAGTAACCTGAAGTATCAGCTAAAGTTGAACCTGATACAACATCAGCAACATTTCCTTCTTCGCCTAAGTCTTGTAACTCAGCAACCGCTTCTTCTAATTCAGCCGTAGTTTTACCAGCAGCGAATTGAGTAATTGCTTGTAAGTTTTCTGCGTATGGAACAGTTGATCCAGCAATGTCAGTCATTAATTGAGAGTATGCTTCAGAGTTTTCTAATTTAGAAACTAAAGTTACACCTTCAGCGATACCTTCACCAAATGCAGCATCCGCGTTTGGAACACCTGACCATTGGTCGCCTTCAACAAATTGGAATTCATCAAGAGAAGCAGTGACAACTGTATCACCATCAACCGCTGTAGTAACGATTGCGAATGATTGGTCACCATGTGGTGCAGCTACGGCTTGTTTTAATTCTAAGTTAGCAGCATCTGCTTCAGCACCAGTGAATTCAGTACCTTCATTAGCAGCGTCAATAATGGCTTGTAAGTAACCAGCTGAGTCACCTAAAGTTGCACCTGAGACTACGTCAGAAACATTTCCATCTTCACCTAAATCATTTAAAGCAGTAATGCCTTCTTCGATTTCAGCAACAGTTTTGCCTTTAGCAAAGTCTTCGATAGCGTTTAAGTTATCTGCATAAGTAACAGTTGAACCAGCCATATCAGCCATCATAGCAGAGTAGCCTTCGCTGTCCGCACGTTTACTGATTAGTGTTACACCGTCAGCGAAACCTTCACCAAATGTAGCATCTGCGTTTGGAACACCAGTCCATTGATCACCTTCAACAAATTGGAATTCATCGATTTGTGCGTCAACAACGACATCACCTTGCATTGCCACAACAACAGAAGCGAATGATTGGTCACCGTGAGGAGCTAAGTAAGCCACTTTTAAAGTTGTTGCTTCTTGAGCTTGAACGGCAACTGTCTCAGCAAAAGGCGTTACATTGTTCACCGGTGAACTTACAGCTAATGCAAGCGAACTTGCTGTTAATAACACTAATGGTAGTAATAATTTCTTTTTCATTTTATATCCCCCTTGTTTCTTTGAGTTTATAGTAGCACGTCTTGTGATTAAATGCACGTATTTTTTAACATTTCGAATAAAATAATTTAATGACTTGAATTCTTCCTCATTCAATACTAATTAGGAATAATGGCTAGGTTTTGATAAAATGGGTTAGACATTGAAATTGGAGGAAATAAAAAATGGCAAACAAAGTACCATTTAAGAAAAATGACACGTTCACCGGAACGGTCGAAGACATAACATCACAAGGGCAAGGCGTTGTGAAAATTGATCATTACCCATTCTTTATCGAAGGAGCGATGACAGGCGAAGTTGTTAAATTCAAAGCGATGAAAGTTGGAAAGACTTACGGTTTCGGATGCTTACTTGAAATTATTGAAGAGAGTCCAGAGCGCGTTGAGATGACAGATTTAATCGGACGTCAAATCGGGACAATGACACTGCAACATATGAGCTACGACGCTCAATTAGCATACAAAGAACAACAAGTTAAATCAGCTTACGAACGTATTGGACACTTTGAAGATGCACAGATCCGTCCCGTACTAGGTATGGAAAATCCGTGGGAATACCGTAATAAAGCACAAATCCCAGTAAGAGAAATCAATGGCCAACTAGAAACAGGCTTCTTTAGAAGAAACTCACATGATTTAGTGCCAGTTGAAAACTTCTTTATTCAACATAAAGAAATTGATGAAGCCATCTTAATTGTGAGAGATATCTTAAGACGATTCCATGTGCCTGCTTATATTGAAAAGAATCATACAGGAATTATCCGTCATGTAGTTGTAAGACGTGGACATTATAGCGGTCAAGTAATGGTGACACTTGTAACGAATAAACGTAAGATGCCAAACGAAGAAATCATCGTCGATGCAATTGCGGAAGAAGTACCAAATATCGCAAGTATTGTACAAAACGTTCAAACGAAACGTACGAATGTCATTCTAGGTCGTCAAAGTTTAGTATTATGGGGCCAACCTTATATTGAAGATTCGATGTTAGATTTAACTTTTAGAATCTCATCTAAATCTTTCTACCAAGTGAATACACCCCAGGCAGAAGTTCTATACAAAACTGCAATTGATGCAGCGGACTTACAAGGGAATGAGACTGTTCTGGATGCGTATTCTGGAATCGGAACAATCGGTTTATCACTCGCTCAACATGCGAAACAAGTGTATGGGATGGATATTGTGGATGAAGCCGTTGAAATGGCTAAGCAAAATGCGAAATTAAATGGCATAAAAAATGCAGCCTTTGAAGTCGGAAGTGCGGAAGAATGGTTACCAAAATGGAACGAAGCGGGCATCAACTTTGATGTCATCGTCGTTGACCCACCGCGTAAAGGTTTAGATCAAGTCTTTGTGGATGCAGTGATTGAACAACAACCAGAAAAGATTGTCTATGTTAGCTGTAATCCAGCAACTCAAGCAAGAGACGCACGATTATTTGCAGATGCGGGTTATGATTTACAATTTGTTCAACCGGTTGATTTATTTGGACAAACGACTCACGTTGAAGCAGTAGCCCTATTTACAAAAGCATAATTTAAATTTGAAAGAAGTCTGTGTGAACGGGCTTCTTTTTTTAGTGTCATTTGTAAAAAATGCTAAATAACGCTTAAAATGTTACTATATTATTAGTACAAATTATTTCGATAAATTTTTGAACAGGAGGAGATTATACTGGGTCGATTAATAGATAACTTTAAAGAAACGTCATCTTCCTTACTACCGATGGTTGGTTCGTACTTTTAATTCAATTTATATTGCAGCCGGTAGCTTGGTTAACGATACTTCGATTTATTATTGGTGTCGTTTTTTTATTAATAGGGTTACCGCTGTTCTTAGTTGGTGTCGATATGAGTGTTGAGAAGATGGGTGACTTATTCAGTCACTACTTAATTGAACATCCGAAAAAAGTGATTGCGATGATTGGTATATTTGGTTTAGGATTCATTTCAATTATAGCTGAACAAAACTTTGTTATGGTACTGTCCCTAGGAGTAGGAGCTATGTTGACTTTCGGGGTATACTGAATTATTAAAGACTTTAATTTACGACATAACTTTGCCGCTATCTACGTATTAATAGGTATCTTTTGCTTATTCTAAACGTCTGAATTTAATGAGATTGCTTTTACTCGTGACATCGTTTATTTGTATCGCTTTTAGGAGGGGGTTCATATATGGTATTTAATCTATGCAGTCGTTCCAAGTGGGGATGCTGGAGAAGTCATTTGGTTTATAGTTGAGAAAGATAAATATAAAGAAGTGAGTCAAATTATTTTCCAAAATATGGACTTAGACAAAGAAGGTAACGGAATTCTATTTGTGGAACCTTTAAGTGAAGTTCATGGTTTGGTGAACCAATTACCAAGTGAATAATTTTAAATGAGGCATCCTTAACGGGATGCTTTTTGTATGGATAAACTACTAAAAAATATGCACTTAAATTTACTTAAAAGATAGACACAACGGCTACATATGATAAACTAGGGAATATTGTAATAATACACAGGCTTTTGTATAAATAATAATATTGAGGTGATTCAATGAGAAAAGGCGATTACCCAACAGAAGTGTTGGATGTAGAAATCGATTATGTAGATTCAAAAGGACGTGGCTTCGTCCACTATACCCATGCACCAGATAGAGGCTCAAACGGTAGAACGTTAAAAATCATAACGTCGAATGTGGTTCCAGGTGATGTGGTTCGAGTAACAGTTGATAATGCGAAAGGTCGTTACAAGGCAGTTGTTCCCTATGATAAGTTATTGAAACCAGGTCCAACACGTAACTTAGATATGCCAACTCACTTTGATGTGTCTGGTTCAGCGCCACTGCAATATATGAAATACCCTGATCAATTGGAGTTTAAGGCGAATATTGTCAAAGAATCTTTAGAGCAGGCTGGCTTTAATACATCATTAATCCAACCAATTATTGGTATGGATGAGCCAAACCGTTACCGTAATAAGATGGAATTATCTTTCGGACCAACCGGTGAATTAGGTATGCACCAACAAGGAAATTACCGAAAAGTCATTGATTTAAACGATTCAATCATTGCACCAAAAGTGATGATTGAAGTGAAACACATTGTGAGCCAATGGCAGAAAGATAATGATTTCAAAGGCTACGATAAAGACGCACATACAGGACTTTTACGTAACCTAATGATGCGAACTTCTTTTGAAACGGGCGAATTAATGGTCGTTGTTTATGCGACAGAAAAACCCGAAGCACATCCAGAAGCTGTAAAAGACTTAACAGACCGCTTAAGCGAAGCTTTCCCAAGCTTAGCCAGTCTAGTTTGGATTGAGTATACAAATATCTCTGGGCGTATTCAATCAGAAGAGTCCTTTACTTTATATGGACGCGATTTTATCTACGATGAATTAGGTGGCTACCGCTACCGTATCTGGCATGATACATTCTTCCAACCGAACCCAGTTCAAGCTGAGAAAATGGTGGACTATGCCCTTGAGATGGCTGATGTGAATGATGATATGCGCGTCCTTGACCTATTCTGTGGGGTAGGAACATTCAGTTTACCTTTTGCGAAACGCAGTAAAGAATTAGCTGGAATTGAAATTGTTGAAACTTCAATTGAGTCAGCGAAGCGTAATGCGAAAGATAATGGCTTAGACAATACTTTCTTCATGGCGAGTGACGCTCGACGCGGAATGAAAGAACTCCCAGAAATTTGGGGCCAACCAGACTTATTACTGTTAGATCCACCAAGAAGTGGTGCCGGCGGGAAAGTGATGCGAAGCATTGGAAGACTTGGAACGGATAAAGTTATCTATGTCTCATGTAATCCAAAAAGCTTAGCTGAAGACTTAGTTTGGTTAAGAGACTTTGGTTATGAATTGAAGACGGTTCAACCGATTGACCAGTTTCCGCATACACCGCACGTGGAGACGGTAGTACTTTTATCCAGAATAAAAGGAAACAAATCGATTCAGGTAGATATCGACTTAAATGAAGTGGATTTGACGAAAGCAGAGAGTAAAGCGACATACCTACAGATACAGGATTATGTAGAAAAAAATTATGATTTAAAGGTAAGCTCACTATATATTGCATACTGCATAAGTTAAAAGAAAACAAGGTATCATGAAAGCAGAGAATTATAACAAAGGAGCCAATATAGAAGTAAAAATTGAAATCCAATACATTGGTGAATTTATTCTTTCAAAAAAGACTTAACATGATTAGCATGGTGAGCACCAGAGGATAATCCAATCTTGTATAAAGACTCAAGCTTCGTTTTATCCTTTTCAATTTTTTCAATTTTGACTGGACGATCAGGTTGAATCAGATACACTTTTCCGTTTTCCATTTCTCTATGAACAGTTTTTAGACTATTATTATAGTTAAAGTGACGGTTCTTAAGTGTTGACAGAAAACTAGGATAATTGCGATATTTCAAGCGTAGTAATCTTTCTACTGATTTTGACAACGACTTTTTTGTAAAACTACGATCTTGAGTAAGAATCACAACGATTTTTTCAAATCCTAAGTCCAAAACATGTTGAATCGGTATTGAATCAGCGATACCACCATCTAAGTAAGAAACATTGTCTATATTGATTTCTTTAGAGATTAGCGGCAGACTACCTGAAGCTTTTGTGATATCTATCATTTCTTGCTTATTATCATTAATAAGAAAATACTCTGCTTTACCAGTTTCACAATTTGTGACGACCACTTCAAAATCAGCTGAGCGATTTCCAAAAGTATTATAATCAAAAGGGGTTTCATCGCCATTTCCAAGATATTCAAATAAAAAATCAAAGTTAATTACACCATCTGATTGAAAATAGTTTGTTAATCCGATATATCTTTTGTCGTTATTGTATTTAGTGTTGATATAAGCAACCCTACCTTTTTGTTTTGACAAGTAGTTTATAGCAACGAGTGCTCCTGCAGAAACTCCGATTACATAATCAAAGGAGATCTCGTTCTCTAAAAAAACATCTAATACTCCTGCCGAGAACATTGTTCTAAATGAACCACCTTCTAAAATTAACGCTGTTTTTTTCATATATTATCCCTCCAAATGTGAGCTAAAAACTTTTTGTATCACCAAAGTTACACATGTATATCATAATACGAGTGTATATTAAATGCAATTTATCTAAGGAGAGTGACGAATTTTATGACCATAGATCGTCGTATATTAAAAACAAAGGAAGCAATAAGAAAAGCTTTAATAAATCTTCTAGACAACAATGAGATAGAAAATATTTCTGTTACTGAGATTGCACAAGAGGCAGATATTACACGAAAAACTTTTTACACCTACTATGATAGTTATGAAAAATTAATTGATGAATTGGAGAATGATCTAATTGAAATGTTCGAAAAACCAATTAATAAAATGGAATTTAGTGAAAGTGCATTTAACCCGCAATTGATTTTTGAAACTTTAACGGATTTAGTGAGAGAAAATCTAGAATTTTATCAACATTTTATGTTATGGTAGGTAATAATCATAATTTTCTTGCGAAAATAGCAAAAAAACTTAAGGAAATAATCAAGAGGAATAAAACCATGTTTGCTGATTTGGACGAGATTGATAAAGATATGATCATTGACTATACAATAGCTGGGATTATAGCTGTATATCAAACTTGGTTTAGAAACAATCAGAACGTGTCTATTGATGAGATTTCAGTTAAGCTTTCTGAACTTTCTGCAAATGGATTCAATTATTTCATTAAAGGCGTATGTGAGAAGAGAAAAGAGGTAAGATGATGCCAGAATTTATTTTAAGTTGTTGTTCGACTGCAGACTTAACAGAAAAGCACTTCAACAGTCGTGGTATAAATTATGTTAGTTTTCATTTTATGGTAGATGGAAAAGAATATAAAGATGATCTTGGTAAGTCGATTTCATATGACGATTTTTATAAAGCAATGAGTAATGGGGCTGAGACGAAAACATCACAAGTAAATGTAGGAGAGTTTGTAGATTACTTTTCTTCGTTTCTGAAAGAAGGGAAGGATATTTTACACGTATCACTGTCTTCAGGATTATCTGGAGTATATAATTCAGCGTGTGCAGCAAAGCAACTATTGGAAGCGGAATATCCGGATCGAAAAATATACATCGTTGACTCCCTTGCGGCATCCTCTGGTTATGGTTTATTGATGGATAAACTGGCAGATCTAAGGGACGACGGATACACACTTGAACAGTTGTATGACTGGGTAGAAAATAACAAACTGAATCTACATCATTGGTTTTTTTCGACTGATTTATCTTTTTATGTTAAAGGAGGAAGAATCTCAAAGACATCTGGATTTATTGGAACAACATTTAAAATCTGTCCATTGTTAAATATGGATGAAAATGGAAAATTAACTCCTCAACAAAAAGTAAGAGGTAAGAGACGTGTAATTAGTTTAATTGTAGATAAAATGAAAAATCATGCTATTAAAGATCTTGAATATTCTGATAAATGTTATATATCTCATTCTGCTTTTAATACTGAAGCTCAAGAAGTCGCGAGATTAATCGAGGAATCATTTCCCAACTTGAAGAACAAGGTTGAAATAAATAATGTTGGAACTACAATAGGTTCACATACCGGTCCAGGAACTGTGGCACTCTTCTTCTGGGGAGACTCAAGAAAAAATAGATGAAACCTTTAAACTTCCCACTTCACATATTATTTTGCATCGATAGCTAAGCTACAACACATGTTGAGGCGGTAACGCTACTTGTGAAAGAGCGTTAGCGACAGAAGAAGTAGATGTTCCGCCCATGCACGGATTTCCCAAGAAGACAAGCCGATAGGCGCAGTCTGATTGGTAGAAGTCGGCTGCTGAGTGTATAGTATTGATGCAAAAGGTATCTCCCTAGAACCTTGATACAATAAGATTATTAATTAAAACAGCCTCACGGTATGCTAATATTAAAAGGAGTAAACTTAGTTTTAAGATTAAGTGACTCCTTTTTATTATGCAAACAGGGGTATGTCTGTGGGAACTAGTCAATAAGTGCAAGAGTGTTAGGTTGGATAGGGAAATTATCAAACTTATGAAGAAAGTAGTCAACACGTGAGTACAGGTACACTTACCATTACTTATAGAGCTTTTATATAAGCTTGAAATCACAGCCTACATTGATAGTTTTGAACATGTAGGCGTATGTTTGTTTTATGTTTCTTGTGTGACTTTAGCAGTTATGATGGTGTCGGTAATCGTCGTTTATCTCGTTGAATCTCTTTTAATCTAATTAAAAGACTCAGTATGTAAGCTTTTCGCTGACTTACTGAGTCTTTTGCTTTATCTAAAAATATTGGTTAAAGCTTGAATAGCTTGATCAATTTCATCAAGCTCTAGCCCACCATAACCTAAAATATAACTTTGGTCGAACCGGTTCTTTAATTTAGCGTAGTGGTTGACCGGTTGTAAGCGGATCTTATTTTCAGCTAGCCTAGTTTGAATCACGTCAGTCGGTGGAATCTCACCCTCAATGTTAATAATAAAGAAAAGTCCAGCCCCTGCTTCCTTAATGGTTAGGGGTAGTTGGGTTTGGTTAAGCGCTGCTAGAACCGCTTTTTCCTTACGACGGTAATTAGTCCGCAGGCTATTAATATATTTAGGAAAATGGGCAGAATTGAGAAAATCAGTCATTAAATATTGCTCAAAGCTGGAAATATCACTGGTTTTTAATTTAGCTTGATGGAATTTTTTCATTAATTGATCGGGTAAAACTAAATAAGACATCTTAAAAATTGACCCCATACTTTGACGAAAGGCCCCTAATAAAATGACTCGCTCCTGGTCGTCCAGACTAGTCAAAGCAGGAACAGGACGGCCCTTAAGGCGGAACTCATTATAGTAGTCATTTTCAATAATATAACGGTTTTCTGCCTGATAGGCCCATTTTAATAAGCGCTGACGTCGACGCATCCCCATGATAATGCCAGTGGGAAACTGATGGTTGGGCGTAGTAATCACGATGTTAGCTGAGGTAGTCTCCAAATCTTTAACTGAGAAACCATATTTATCAATCGGAATTCGAATAGTCTTTTGCTGATAGTCTGTAAAGAGATCTAAATTTTTATAATAGCCAGGATCTTCTAAGGCATAAATCGCATCTTCTAATAAGGCAAATAGAGTCTGTAAGCTAGCCGTATGACCACCTGTAATGATGATATTATCAGCTGAAGTCATCACTCCCCGGTATTTACGTAAATAATTAGCAATAGCCAAGCGTAAAGAGAGAGCACCCAAGTCATCTTTTAAATTACAATTAACCACGCTTCTTGCTAGAGCTTCGGGTGCATACTGCAATAATTGTTTGGGATTTAAAGTAGACATATCACGGTTGGCAAAGTGAAAATCATAAGTATATTGGCTGGCTTCACTTATTTTAAAATGCTCATGTTTTGTCGACTTTGTCTCAATTTCCTCAGAGGGCAACATATCAATTTCTAGTAAATCCACATAATAACCAGATCTTTCCCTCGGCACTATATAGCCTTCATCTGTCAGTTGGTCATATGCGTTAATGACCGTATTAAGGCTGACTTTTAAATGATCTGCCAAGGCCCGCCGTGAGGGTAGTTGGTCACCACTTTTTAAATGTCCTTGGGCAATTTGCCGGATGACTTCATCGACTATTTGTAAGTAGAGGTGTTGGTCTTCGTTAAAGTTCACCGTAATCATGCTTTTCCTCCTCTCGTGTTATCCATTATACAATAAAAAACTATTTGGACCCATAAAAATATCCATTTTTGCATCTTAAGAAACATCCAAAAGACTGTTAAAGTGGAGACAATATTTATAAAGGAGCAATCAAAATGAAACGATCAATTGAAGAAGTACATAAACAATTAGCTGGTGGTGTAATCATGGACGTTGTAAATGTGGAGCAAGCTAAAATTGCTGAAGCGGCTGGTGCCGTAGCGATCATGGCTTTAGAAAGAGTTCCTGCAGACATTCGAGCTGCTGGTGGTGTTAGTCGGATGAGTGACCCTCAAATGATAAAAAAAATTCAAGCAGCAGTTTCTATACCAGTCATGGCGAAAGTAAGAATTGGTCACTTTGTCGAAGCTCAAATCTTAGAAAGTTTACAAATTGATTATATTGATGAGTCAGAAGTCTTATCAGTAGCTGATCATGTTTATCATATTGATAAACAACAATTTGAAACTCCTTTCGTTTGTGGCGCTAGAGATTTAGGTGAAGCTTTACGCCGTATTCAAGAAGGGGCTAAAATGATTCGTACTAAAGGTGAAGCAGGAACGGGGGATGTCAGTCAAGCGGTTACCCACTTAAGAAAAATCCATGAACAAATCCGCTATGTGGCTTCGTTACAAGATGATGAGCTCTTTAACCAAGCTAAGGAATTAGGTGTCTCTTATGATTTATTAAAGCGAGTACATGATACTGGTAAATTACCTGTGTTGAACTTTTCAGCTGGCGGGGTGGCAACACCTGCTGATGCAGTTTTAATGGTGCAATTAGGTGCTGAAGGCGTTTTTGTTGGTTCAGGTATTTTCAAATCAGGTAATCCAGAAAAACGTGCCAAAGCCATAGTTGAAGCAGTAGCCAATTACAAAAATGCTGCCAAATTAGTCGAAATCTCAACTGATTTAGGCGAAGCGATGGTAGGTATTAATGAAGACGAAATTAAAGTCATCATGTCTAACCGTTAACCATTAAAAACAAGGGTTTCAAAAGTCAGTGGGCTTGGTCTACTGACTTTTTTTATTTTGTCCTAGACCGTCTGGGAGCTCCTCTTGCGTGGAGGGTTATCGAGGAGTTACTTAACACCACGTCAAGGGAGGAAATTGTAAACGACGAAGAGTATTGGTTTATAAAAGAAGAATACTTAAAAGCATTAGGTGGCATGTATGCTCGTTTAAGATTAGTGGCTCAAGTTGATTCAGAAAAGTTAACATTAGTAAACAAGTATCAGTGAAGTTCTATAGCACGTCAAAAGTGTATTCAATATTATGGATGTAAGTGTTTTGTCTGTGGCTTCGAATTCGAAAAGGTATATGGCGAACACGATAAAAACTTTATTCGTGTTCACCATCTAATACCAATGAACTAAATTGGAAAAGTCCATGTCAATGATATGATGGATTTAAGGAGTCAATAAGGCCTGAAACTTACGATCAATTAATCATTTTGATTACTAATTCTTCATATACAGATTTGGACTATAAAGCAATACGGTAGTAAAAAAAGAAAAATTACGCTTTTAGTAGTTGATTAAATGATGACGTAGATTAACCATACGGCAATACATATGATAGACGGGTGCTTAATAAAAGGCTGTCCCTATTGGTGGTTGGATCTTTGACTTGATGTCAAATTTTAGGTAGCCAGAAACGATTTTTCGATTTGAAGGTATTCATATTCAAAAAGAGCCCCTACTAGTTGTCATTAAGGCTAGCTAGTAGGGGCTCTTGATCTTTTTATGAAGAATGGTTTATTGAACGATATGAAATTATTGAAGTAATTCTTTAAAGGCATCCACAAGCGGTGTTAATGGCTTGCCTAATACCGTTTCAAAGTCATCTGATTGTACATCTAATACACCATTTTTGATGTCACCTTGGATCGCTAGGAAGAAGCCTGCTACTGGATCTGGTAATTGATTGTCAGTTAGATTTTTAACGAATGCTTCGTCGTTAGTATCTAGAGGGGTAATTTCTTTATCTATTGCTTCTGCTAGTGCTTTAGTTAAAGTAACGTAGTCTACTGGTTTCCCAGATAATTCTAGAATATCAGGGAAAGTTTTTTCACCAGCTAAAACGATCGTAGCTGCTTCAGCGTATTCGCGACGTAATGCCCAACCTGCTTTACCATTTTCAGCGGTGTATAATAGTTTACCACTATTTAAAGCTGCACCTACTAGCGGTAGTTCATTTTCCAAGTACCAGTTGTTTCTTAAAATTGTAAATGGAATGCCGGATGCTTTGATGGCTTTTTCGGTATAACGGTGGTCAGTTGCTAGGTCGGCAGAAGATTGGTCTGCATGGGCAAAGCTTGTATAGGTGATAAAGCTAACACCAGCTTCTTTGGCTGCATTAATCGCATTTTGATGTTCTTCTTGACGAGTGCCGGGTGCTGATGAAACTAGTAATAAGCGGTCAATACCTGTGAAGGCAGCTTTTAAAGAGGCTTTATCTAAGTAATCGCCGATGTGTACTGTATAGCCAGCTTCAGCAAGTGGCGTAGCTTTTTCTTTACTACGCGCTAAGATGTGGATATCTGATACGGGAACTAATGTTTTTAATTTGTCTAATGCGAGGCCACCAAAGGCACCTGTTGCGCCAGTTACTAAATATTTCATGAATAAACACTCCTTTTTCATTAACCTGTAATAATTAAAGTCACAGGTTAATGATAGTGAATGTGCTATAATAAGTCAAGAGAAAAGAGGTGGGATATTCATATGAAATATTCAGTAAAATTTAGTAATGCTATTCATATTCTAGTTTATATCGAGATGCTTCAAGGCACAGACTTATCTAGTGAGGTCATTGCCAAAAGTGTGAATGCTAATCCCGTTTCTGTTAGACGCATTATGAGTAGCCTTAAAAAGGCTGGCCTGATCACCAGTCAATCAGGAAAAGCCAATCCGAAATTAAGTAGAGAACCCGAAAATATTTCGTTTTACGATATCTATCAAGCAATTGATGAAGCGCAACAACTATTTCGTGTGGATGAGAAGACAGCACCTGCCTGTATCGTAGGAGGTAATATCCAAGGTGTATTAGCCGAAAAATATGATCGATTGCAACGTAGCATTGAATTGGAGATGCAGCAAATCAACTTAGGAGATATTATCTATTCCGTCTCTCAAAGTGCCAATCAATCTGAATCAAACGACGAAGAAACTAAGCAAATACTTCAACGATTTTTATAAAAATAAGCTAAGTCGATAATACTTGGGGGTGCGCTATGTCATCCAGTAAAGAATGTTTAGATTATATTTTAGAACAACTTGGGAACTTATAAGATATTACTCATCGAGCCATGATGGGAGAGTATATTATGTATTATGCAGAAAAAATTGTAGGAGATACTTATTAAAAAGGAAATTTTTTTTTGGTTATCGGGCTACGGCAATTGACCTGGTGATACTTTATTTGTAAATATTTGATTGGATTGGCAAGATGTGCTGATAGTAGGTAGGAGTGCTTTAGGGAGTGTGGGAATTGAAAAATCATTAGTGGTTTATCCGGTTTGAGTGACACTTAGCTAACTAACTGAAGAAGAACCAGTTGAAGGTGGCATTAAACCTGAAACAATCCGTTTATCTTTAGACTCGAAGGTGTCAGTAATATCATGACAGATCTAGACAAAGTATCAGCAGTAATTTAATGCGTAAGTAAAAGTTGCGGAGAGATTACCTGTAAGCAAAAATTCAGTTTTGGAACGAATAAGAGAAGATAGCAATGCAAGGCTAGATGAAGCTGCCTTTGAAGAAAGAGTCATTGGGATTGAAAAGGCAACTACGGCTCTGAAGGAAGCCAAAGTTGAAGATGAGAAAATCATTTACCTTTTGCAAAAATATTGGGATTTACGCCTTAGCGAGGCAAAGGAATTTTTGCAGCAAGAAAGATACACTGAAGAGAAGTAAAGGATTCCTGTAGGTAAACATCTCAAAGATAAATTCCATTTAAGCTGAAAGTACATTCAGTTTAACTATACAAATTTAGTGGATATGTTCCTGCCTACCGATAGTGCAAAAAACGCCGTGGATATGTTTCCGAGAACGGGCAACTTCGAATGACATCAATTCTGTCCTCTCGAGCCATGTGGAGACAGTGACACTACTTGAGAAGAAACGTTAGTTTCGCAGAAGTAGATCTCCCGCCCATGCACGGATTTCCCAAGAAGACAAGCAGAATGAGCAAGCTGAGTGGCTGAAACATTGTATGTTTAATGGTATAATTCATGAGGGAACAAAGCGACTTCATAAACGTTGGTTTAGAAAGCATATGTGCCATGTAAAAAAGAATATGAAAGTAGGATGTTTTATATGAAGCAATTTATTAAACATTCCCCCTTGGCTTTGGCCAAGTTGATGTGTTTGTGTGAAAACCACCAATTCTAATAAACATATTGAAAGGGGAGGCTTATGGAAATAATTATATCTTCAATGTTAGTTTTTATCTCTACGTCCATCGATTATTTGGTTGTTTTAACGATTCTTTTCTCTACCATGAATACTGGTAAACAACGATCAATTTATATTGGCCAATATATTGGAACGGGGTTGCTCGTTGGCTTTAGTCTCATTGCAGCGTACTTCCTGAACTTTATTCCACAAGATTGGGTGATCGGGTTACTTGGTTTACTTCCTTTGATTCTAGGGATTCGGGCTATCTTCATCGATGAAGATGTAGATGAAAAGGACTTGGAAGAAAAGATGTCGCATAGACAGTCAGAAGTTGCGAGTGTGGTTGCTCTGACCATTGCCCTTGGCGGAGATAATTTGGGAATTTATATTCCTTACTTTACTGGTATGTCCTTCCAGGAAGTCATGGTTGTGATCCTTGTTTTTATCATTGGGATTTTTATCTTATGTTATTTATCCAAACGACTGGCTTCGGTTCCTATGATTGGTGAAGTAGTTGAGCGTTACGAAAAAGTCATCGTACCAGTCGTTTTCATCGGCTTGGGTATTTTTATTCTGTTAGAGAATGGTACGATTCAACATCTTTGGTCACTGATTGCATAGAATTTTAAGCAGCTTCACGGATAGTAGAATATACCATTAAAGTATTTAAGGTTGAACTTAGATACATATAACACAACCGAAATATTAAAGAGGCACAGAACGATGCAATATCATTTGCATCGTTTTGTGTCTCACTTTTATGTATATTTTTAACAATTATGGATCGCAGCTTTCTTTTTCTCTAAATGGGCAATAAGTAAGCTGATATTTTATTAATAGGTTATACTTGAATGACTGAGACAATCATAGATATAATTCGAGAGATAATATGAAATATAGCATATACAAAAACATTTAAGAAGAATTTTGGTAATATATGTAGGAAGAGAAAAAGGGAGGCATGATTTATGCAACATTCATATAAATATATAATATTAGGTGGCGGGATGGCTGGGGCCAATGCCGCAATGGAAATTCGTAAGTATGACCGTGAAGGGACATTGTTGATAGTCACACAAGAAACTGACAAACCCTACTATCGTCCTCCATTAAGTAAAGAATTTTGGACAGAGCCAGACTATCCAAAAGAAACGATATATTATAATATTTCGGATGATGAATCAATTGATTTCTTAACTGGGACAACTGTTAAGAAAATTAATGCCGATCAACAAACGATTGAGATTGAGAGTGGAGAAATCTATCAATACGAAAAATTGCTTTATGCACCGGGTGGCGCTCCAAAGTGGATTGATGGGCTGGAGAGTGAGCGTGTCCTAGCTTTAAGAAACTTAGAAGATTACCGAAACCTCCGAAAATTAGCCAAACCTAGGAGCAAAGTCATTATCGTTGGAGGAGGCTGGGTTGGAGCAGAAATTGCAGCAGGTCTAAAGCTCAATGATATGGATGTGACGCTTGTTTTTCCTAATGAAATATTAAACGAAAAACGACTACCACTAATGCTTGCTAAAAAATTTCAACAGCGCTTTGTAGATATTGGCGTTTCTTTGATAAACAATGCCTATGCTGATAGTTACAAAGTAGAGGACGATCAAGTAAGTCTAAAACTAGAGAATGGCGCTGTATTGAAAGCGGATATTCTTGTTGTAGGAATTGGATTAAAGCCAAATGTTGAATTAGCAGAAGAGGCTGGCTTAGAAGTGGGTAATGGTGTTATTGCTGACAAGTATTTGCAAACTTCCAACAAACATATCTATGCTGCAGGAGATGTGTTGAATTATCCAGATGTAATCATAGGACGTAATCGATTTGAACATGAAGAGCAAGCGGAGTATTCTGGGAAAGTAGCGGGACGGAACATGACGGGCGCTGAAGAAGTTTATAGTCATGGTGCGCCACTCTCTTATACGGATGTCTTAGATATTTCTATTGAAGGTGTCGGTGAAATGAGTCGCAACCGTGATGATGCGATCATTGAAGAAGTTGCCGGAGGTTATATTGTATATTATCTTTTTAAAGGCAAACCATCTGGAATTTTAACATATAATGTGAAAGTTGATATGGATAAGGCCCGTGAAATTCTTGTTAACCCACCGAAAACATTAGATGAGCTAACAGGGATGTTGAAGCCTATTTGAATCATTTATTGTTTAGCTATATTAGTGTAGAATGAAAAAAACAGGCGATAAAACTGAAATAATACAATAAAGAGAGTCACAACACTATGCAAATAAGGCATGGTCTGTGACTCTCTTCATTTTGTGCTTTATAAAATTACTAGTTAATTGCTTTGTATCTCAAGTCAGTATATGTGAAGTTAAACAAAAGGGTCAAGAGAGTATCATAATCATTCGAACTCATACTGTCTTTAAAGCTTTCATAGTCATTAATACTAGCAGACCCGATGCAGCAAAGACATGTTCGACCTATGTGTGCACCTTTTTTTGAGCCTTTCGTACAAACTAGAAAAATCAAATCATGTTCATCTAGATCTCCAGATTGGCTCCGTCGAAATCTAAATTGAGGCATAATTTGTAACTCACTCAATCCCTTTATGAACTCCTCAAAACTAATATTCTTTTCTGGTAACAAGACAACCACTCCTAGTTATTTATTCAATTTAAAAAAGCACAACGAGATTCGTCGTGCCAAATAACTGGGTTAGACTCATCTTCCTCTTTCGAGTTGGATTTAGCACCTTGCCAATGGTAGGTTGCTGAAGCTTCATCGGGCCAATTCCCTCTGCTTACTCTGGATAAGTTGTGATTTCAAATTGTATATTAGATTTTAACATAAAACATACGGATAAACAAGAAGCGTAGGATGTATTACTAGCTTGGAAAGCAAATTGCAATAAATAAAATGGTAGTCTTTGCAAATTATTATTTAATGCAGGGTCTTCAGAAGCATAAAACTTGTGTAGGATATGATTAAAACTAGTTAATAACTGATATTGTATAAAAATAAAGGAGAAAAAATAGTTTTACAATGCATACATGCTCAACATTTCCTGCCTATGCACAGATTTCAAAGGGAACTCAAGCAAAATATACAGGTTGATTTATTGAACACGGCTGTTGAAGGAATGATTTTATTGACAAAGCCAATGTAAAATAATCAGTATTATTAGACTATTACTAACTCCCATTGATGTAACAGAAAATATGGAATTACCAGAGTAGTTAAGATAAAAGAAAATGATAATAACCGTAGACGGAACAATGGAATTTTGATGGGTTTATTAATCGGAATCGTATTTGGGGTAACTTGGTTAATACTATCAAGATTACTGAGTCATTATATTATTCATAAAACGTTGAAATGAGATCCATTATCTGTCCTTCAAATTGAGTGGTGTCAATGTCAACTTTATCCTAATGTTCTTTTACTAATTTATCTAGAACTTGGGGTCACTACATTTAATATCCGAGTGCACCCATCGGTCAAGCGAATTTGATTATGGCGGTTATTCGCTGGATTCACGTATATATCTAGCAAGCCATGTTCGCTTAGTTTAGTCATTTGCATACTGATGGCTCCGTCACTCATATTCACTCGATGAGCTAATTCTCGTAGAAAACTGTCAAATTGCTTCTCAAACACTTGTAATGAGTGGTCTGCAATTTTAGTTACTAAGATAAATAATTTACAAGAAATAGGTAAATTATCCAATTCAGCCAGCTTCCAGTTGCGTTGTTGGTTTGACGGGATTAAATAATTTTCTGTATAAATAACTACCTACTAACGCGATGATTGAGAGTACAAGCCAGATGACTGCGATCTCCAAAAAAACAAATTTAATCACAGCTAATGTTGAATCGGCGAATACTAACCAGTCGGAAAAAGAGACTGGATTAGCAGTCAGAAAGAATGAAACGATATTCACTAATACATCAAACAGTCCTCCGAGTGGCAGAGCAAAGGCAAACCACTTACCATATCGATTGAAACATGATCCTTCTTTATGGAGATTACTGACGAAAGTTCAGACAGTATAACCCATAAATATAACCTTTAAGATGTAGACACAGTCAAATAAATGAGTGTTCAAGCACATAATTTTGCTGATTTTAAATAAAACCTTTTCGACAAAGTGTTTTTTTTCTGTTTTTATTTAACTGAATAGGGTATATATATATATGGTAAAACCCCAACGAAGCGTGTTATAATAACGATTATGACTATATTATACGTGCTTATAGGTAAAGTTTATCACTTAATATGAATATTTAATCTACAATATAGTTTAAATTATTCTAGAGAAGTGGTATTATCATAACGTTAGAAATAAGAATATTTTGGGAGGATTTTTTGAATGTCAGGAAGAAAAATTAAAATCGGCTTGGCCGTATTGAAAGTATTAGAAGGATGGGGCGTTGATACTATCTATGGTATTCCATCTGGAACATTAAGCTCATTAATGGACGCGATGGGAGACGAAGAGAACAATATTAAGTTCTTACAAGTTAAACACGAAGAAGTTGGAGCTATGGCTGCAGTGATGCAGTGGAAATTCGGTGGAAAATTAGGTGTAACTGTTGGGTCTGGTGGACCAGGTGCATCGCATTTAATTAACGGTCTTTATGATGCGGCTATGGATAATATTCCAGTTGTAGCGATTTTAGGATCTCGTCCTCAAAGAGAATTAAATATGGATGCCTTCCAAGAATTAAATCAAAATTCAATGTATGATCAAATTGCTGTTTATAACAGACGTGTGGCTTATGCAGAGCAATTACCTAAATTAATTGACGAAGCTGCAAGAACTGCAATCTCTAAACGTGGAGTAGCTGTATTAGAAGTTCCAGCTAACTTTGGTTTTGAAGAAATCGCTGAAGACGCATTCTATTCTTCAGGATCAAGCTACCGTCACTACGTTCCATCAGCAATCAACGATACAGATATTGATGAAGCAGTTGCATTATTAAACAAATCTAAACGTCCTGTAATCTATGCAGGTATTGGTACTATGGGACACGGACCAGCTGTTCAAGAATTAGCTCGTAAAATCAAAGCACCAGTAATTACAACTGGTAAAAACTTTGAAACATTCGAATATGACTTCGAAGCTTTAGCTGGATCAACTTACCGTGTTGGTTGGAAACCTGCGAACGAAACAATCTTAGAAGCAGATACAGTATTATTTGCTGGATCAAACTTCCCATTCGCAGAAATTGAAGGAACATTCAGAAACATTGAAAACTTCATCCAAATCGATATCGATCCAACTATGTTAGGTAAACGTCATAAAGCTGATGTAGCTATCCTTGGTGATGCTGGTGAAGCTGTGAACGCGATCTTAAATAAAGTAGATGCTGTTGAAGAATCTGCATGGTGGAACGCTAACCTTAAAAATATCGAAAACTGGCGTCAATATATCAATAAATTAGAAACTAAAGAAGAAGGACCTCTTCAATTCTATCAAGTATATAACGCTATTAATAAACACGCTGACGAAGATGCTATTTACTCAATTGATGTTGGTAACTCAACTCAAACATCTATCCGTCACCTAAACTTAACTCCTAAGAATATGTGGCGTACGTCTCCATTATTCGCAACAATGGGGATTGCAATTCCGGGTGGTATCGGTGCGAAAAATACTTATCCAGATCGTCAAGTTTGGAACATCATCGGTGACGGTGCGTTCTCAATGACATATCCAGATGTAGTAACAAACGTTCGTTATAACATGCCAGTTATTAACGTAGTATTCGCTAATACTGAATATGCCTTCATTAAAAATAAATATGAAGATACTAACAAAAACATCTTCGGTGTTGACTTTACTGATGTTGACTACGCTATGATTGCTGAAGCTCAAGGAGCTGTTGGTCTAACAGTTTCACGTATCGAAGATATGGACAGCGTTATGAAAGAAGCAGTAGAACAATACAAACAAGGCCGTACAGTTGTCATTGATTGTAAAATTACTCAAGACCGTCCAATCCCAGTAGAAACTTTAAAACTGGACTCTAAATTATACAGTGCTGAAGAAATCCAAGCATATAAAGAAAAATATGAAGCTGAAGAATTAGTACCTTTAAGAGAATATCTTGAAGCTGAAGGCTTAGAATCTAAATACATTAAATAATTAAACATTTATCGCTTTCCAAAAGTAGAGTCCGACTCGCTTTTGGAAGGCGTTTTTTGATGGAAAATTTTTTGTTAAATTCAAAATGCTGAATCTGATGCCAAACCAAATTTCATATGGCTTAAGATTGCTAAACTCGCGCCAAATGGAGTTGCTGTTTGTCTTAAGATTGCTCATCTTGCGCTAAATGGAATCTCCGTTTGTCTTTCGTTTACCCAACTCACGCCAAATGACACACCCATTTGGCTCAAGTTCACATTTTCAATGACTTAAGATTGGATATGATATAATTAATTCGCGAGAGTAAAGAATTCAAATACAAAGGAGTCGAATTATGACAACTAAAGCTAAAGAATTACTAGCTGAAATAAAGCCGGATACGAAACTAGGCGACTTAAGAAAAATAGCCAAAGAAATAAAAAAAGATCATGATTTAGCACTAGAATTATGGGAGAGTGAAGAGTTTAAGCCAAGACTTTTAGCCATCCTCATTATGGATAAAAAAGAACTTTCAGAAGAAGTCTTGGATGCTCTATGTCTAGATATGGCAATACATACTTATGATGAGCGTAATAATTTAATGGACTGGCTAATGACAAATCACTTAACAAAAACTAAGCGAGAAAAAGCCATCTTAGAATCTTGGAAAGACAGTTCGATTGTCCTGCAACGCCGCGCTTTCTGGAGTTATCAAGGGCGTCAACGCTGGACAGGAAAGAATATGACGGATGATACTGAAGCGCTGCTAGATGATATCGAAGAAAGAATTATGGACGAAGAGCCAGAAGTTCAGTGGGCGATGAATTTTACTGCAGGTTGGATTGGAGTTTATGATGAAACCTTGCGCGACCGTTGTGTTTCTCTAGGTGAGGAGACAGAATTATACAAAGGTGATTTTGTTTCAAAAGGATGTACACCAAATTACTTACCTGAATTCATTCGTATTGAAACGGATAAACGTGCAACGAAGTAAACCTCCAATCAAATTTATGCTTTAAAAATTTATCGATGGAAAATCATATTATTCGAAATACAATAAAACTTTTATCGAAGAAAATGTCATCGAAGTTACTGGTAAAGTTCGATCAACTCGGTATATTAAAAAGTTATCATCAACTGAACAATCATTTAGAATGAAAAAATTATTGAGATCAGTAGAAGGTAATATTCTGTATGAAGACTCTGAATAAACGTAGTGATTATATTTACAAATATTATGGATTTAATTAGTTTGTTTAACTTAAAAATAATTAGTAAAATTCCTTTTGGTAAGTATGGTTGTTAGATATAATAAAAGTATTTCTAATCGAATTAATATATGTAAATTGGCTTTTTTATATAATAATATAATGTCATCTAGGTGTAAAAAAAGTATAATAGCAATCTTATACATTAAATATTTTCGCTGATAAATGTTGCTTTATAAAATTTAACATTTTAGGCTGATCATTAAAAAAGAATCCAATAATAAAAAGAGTTGATGCTAAATAAATAACATCAACTCTATTTTTCTATTGATTAGAAAATTTTAAAAACTACTACTCAACCATTTGATATTCAATCCAAGTTTGTTGATCGACATTTTGTAATTCATTCTTTAAATCGGGTAGTGCAAGTGAAATGCCTCCGTCACTATTATAGAAAAGGTATGCAGCGTTAGTACCTAATCTGTAATGAGCTGTCTCTCCTTGAATAATCAAATTAGTTACTGCGGAAACATTTCGACTGCTCGCTTCATCAAAGTGTGCAACGTTTATATTTCGTACTTCATTATTTTCAACTCTTACATTGTAAAGACCAGGGTCATTAGCGACACTACCTTGGTATGACAGCTGTCCAGTTGAAAAGTCAATTTCTATTTGTTTGAAATTAGGTTGAAAACTTTCGAATAAGTGTCGTCCATTTAATTCAGACATATCAACTGAATAGTCAGTATTCGTATTAGTTGTTGGGACAGTTGAACTATGTGCAGCATTTAGACTATCGATATAAGCATAGAAAAAATCAGGAATCGCAAGGGTTTGGCCAGTTGAGAAGCTCCCCGGCAGGTAATCCTGAAGGGCATTATTAAAAGCTCTCCGGTTATTAGGTGTATAATTATGATGGTTTTCTAAGATATTTGCGATAATTTGGTCTACGATAGCTTGAGCTTCGTTATAAGACAAGCTCTCGTTTAATGCATTTGGTTTTTGTAATTCTTCAAGCACACCATCGATATCGATCAAATCAATTGGATTATCAAACGCACTTTCTGCTTTAGGTTCCGGACCAGTGAATGTTCCAAGTATTTCAGGGTATAAGGTCGAAAGAAGATGCGCAGTAGTTGAGGGATCTCCGCCAGTAGGCATACTTGTTTTATGAAGAACGAGAGTATTAAAGTATGCGTCCTCAGGCAATGCAGCTAATTGTTCCTCAGTAAAATTATGGAATTCGCCGTATCCATCTTCTATTACGGATCTAAATTGTTCAACTAATTCTGGATGATCATGGGCATATTCAATCGCTTCTTCTTGGGTTAAAACCCTCATATCAGATGCAACTACTTCTGTATCGGTAGATTGTGGTAATGCTGAGTTGCTCCTATAATCCACTAGTTGAGTTGTAATATTGAATTGGCCATCATCACTGACTTTATTTTCTAGTATTATTCCTGTGTGCGGTGCTAAGTAAGCGATGTAAGTATAGTTATCAATCTTCTTCTCTAAGACGACCACGTTTTGATAAGCGGTATCTAAATGCGTAAACGAATCTAAAATATCAACAACTAAGACTGGTTCATCTTGATTATAACCTTGATAAAAAACTTCGCCAGTAGTTAAACTTCTCGGTAAAATAAGGGATTGATATGAATCAGTTGAATCGGAATGATTTCTGTAATCAACCGTAGGATTTTCATGTGGGAAGTAGGCTAATTCATAAATGCCATCCTCTTGAATTTGGTAAACATAGACGGTATTTGTTGCGTTATTATCAAAATTAAATTGATAAATCTTCGCTTCGTCCGCCGGGTAGTTGCGAGTCACTTCGTAATCATCAAACTCCATAAAATCAGCGACATGATTATAAACATCATGGAAATAATAAGGCGCATAGTTAGCGCCATCTACTGTCGTAGCAGCTTGAGCGTCGGGCATTTGAATTGAAAACAGGAACAGACAAGTGATGAAACTGAGAATGAAAGAGGACTTCTTTTTCATATAGTAAACTCCTTAAGTATTTTTTATGCATTTATTATATCATATGTTTGAATAAGAGAGTCATGAGTCATGAGTCATAAAATAAAAGTGCAAAGCTCAAAAGTCAGTCAGACGGTCAGAAAAGCAATGAATAAGGAGTAAAAAGATGGAATTATACAGTGTCGGCATTGATCTAGAAGATGCAAATAAAGTGTATATTTATGAGGTCTGGGAAAATGAAGAAGCCCACCAAAAATCCTTCTCACTAGATGTATTTAAAAAGCTTATTACAAAAGCCAAACCCATCATTACAGGCATGTCAGATTATCCATCACTAATTATAAAAGGTGGTAAAGGAATTAAATAACTCTAATTGAGAGACCGTTGTATTACTGGCAAGTTAGGAAAAACTGACTTGCCGGTTTTATTATTGATAATTTAATTAAACATGCGTTCGAATTTAAATCGAGTACTAGATTAGGGTTATATAATGATCCTATGAACGTGGACAATTAGAGACATACCGATTTCATTCATGGACTCAGGTTATTTCGGTCATAATCTAAGTAGATTTAGGTGTATTGTTGTCATTTCCTTCTAGACAAGGTATCAAGGACTTAAACGTTTATTGAAAACAAGAAAGTTATCAGAAAAGAAAGATGTCTATGGATCCTCAAGCTAACGCCTGGAATGGCCGGGAGAGGTAGTTATACACAGACGGTCAGGTCGAACTCCCTAAAAATACAAGATAAAAATTCAAGTGTCAGCTGACTTAAGACTTGAGTTAGAGGAATTACTCGAGACAATACCTCAAAAATCTTTAGCAACATGGGCCAGCCAAAATGCCCGGAACGTTCTCGAATACATTGATATCGAAGATGAGAGTTTAAAAGACAGTATCATCACAGAAGCAAGTAAAGTGCGCATCAACTGTGTCAGACAGGCTTTCTCGCTAACAAGCTAGGCCAACAGTCCATTAATTACATCAGCAAGTTTTCAGTCAGAGTCTTTGCTCAAGTCGTGGCAACCGGACATATGCAAGGAGACGCGATAGTCTCTTCAGATTATGCGATTAAAGTAGTCAATATACTCTATTACCATGATGAACAAGCTGCCATTAACGAAATTATTTTGATAAATCTTTTTACAGGCAAGATCTCTAGAAGGGTTTTTATTTATTTTCAAACAATCCATTCACATGTTTGGAGGTTAATTGCGGTCAATGATATACTTTTAACTGAAAAGGGCGTTTCATGATGCAAGTTAAAGCAGAACAAGAAATGTTTTTAAGAAGTGGCATAACCTTGGATGTGAAATTTAGAATTAGACAATTAAAACGATTAAAAGAGGCAATTAAGGCGCATGATGTTTTGATTTATGATGCGCTGAAAAAGGATTTAAATAAACCCGTCTTTGAAAGTTATGTGACAGAGTTAGGCTCGGTCTATGGTGAAATTGATTATATGATTAAACATGTAAAAGATTGGGCTAAACCTAAACGCGTTCCAACGTCTCTGGCGCATTTTTATTCTAAAAGCCACATATATCAAGAACCATATGGGCGTGTCTTAATTATTGCACCATGGAATTTTCCTATTCAGTTAAGTTTCGTACCACTTGTTGGGGCGATTGCGGCAGGGAATTGTGTCGTATTAAAGCCTTCCGAATTAGCACCACATACAGCTAGGGTAATTCAACAAATTATTGAATCAGTGTTCGCACGCGAATATATTGCAGTTGAACAAGGTGATGGGAAAGTATCTCAGCAATTGCTAAAAGAAGGCGTCGATTATTGTTTCTTTACTGGAAGTAATCAAGTTGGAAAAGCAATTATGGAGACAGCGAGTCAGACTTTAACGCCAGTAACTCTAGAACTAGGTGGGAAAAGTCCAGTTATTGTTGCAAAAGACACCAATATCAAGCATGCAGCCCAACGGATTGTTTGGGGGAAATTTACCAATGCTGGTCAGACTTGCATCGCGCCCGATTACCTTCTCGTTGATGAAGTGATTCGTGATGACTTGATCAGCGCCCTCATTGAAGTCATTGAAGAATATTACACGAAAAATCCTTTAGAGAATTCAGATTATTCTAAGATAATTAATCGAAAACACTTCAAGCGTGTGAAGAAATTAATGAAAGACCAAAGTGTTATTTATGGTGGAGGCAGTAATAAAGAGACGCTAACTATTGAACCAACATTGGTCTTGGAACCGGAACTCGATACAGAATTAATGCAAGAAGAGATCTTTGGTCCGATATTACCGATATTAACTTATAGAGAAGTGAGTCAAGCAGTAGAATTTATTCGTTCGAAAGACAAACCGCTTGCTTTATATTTATTTACGCAGGATAAAGCTTTGAAAGAGTATATAATAAAAAATCTATCTTTTGGTGGCGCAGCGATAAATGACACGCTGATTCATCAAAGTAATTACAATCTCCCATTTGGTGGAGTTGGTGCGAGTGGTATGGGGCAATATCACGGCAGATATAGTCTCGAAACCTTCTCACATCCAAAAAGCGTGATTGAGAAGACTGACTTGTTTGATATTAAATTACGCTACCCGCCCTATAAAGATTGGGCCCTAAAATTAATTCAAAAAATTATGTAAAAAGGAGTCCAAACTATGCGCTATGTACTTTTACTCAGAGGAATTAATGTCGGTGGTAAGAATCGAGTGGTGATGGCGGAACTTAGGGAAAAACTAGAAGCGCTTGGATTTACCGAAGTGACTTCCTATATCAATAGCGGTAATCTTTTCTTTAATAGTGAGGAAGATATCAATTCGATTAGAGAAAAAGTTCAAACTCATTTAAAAGAGTCATATGATTTTGATTTACTTTCAATTATTATTAGCGCTGAAGCTTACAAAGCAGATTACTTAAATTTACCGGCGTGGTGGAATGAGGAATTTGCTCGTCGAGATGTTTTATTTTATACAGAAGCTGTAGACCGAGACGCCTTTAAAGAAGAAGTAGCAAGTATGAGTTTAGGGAATGAAGAAATTCATTTTGGTGAGTTAGCAGTTTATTGGGGGAAATACGACGAAGCCAATTACAAAAAGACGGCGTATGCAAGATACTTAGTGAAGTCTCCATTTTATAAGCAAATTACTGTTCGAAATGGAAAAACATACGAAAAGATTTATCAAAAACTAATGGAAAATTAAAGAAGGCAGGTACAAAATGAAATTATTAGTATTAGGTGGAACCAATTTCTTTGGAATGAAGGCAGTACAACAATTATTAGATAACGGTCATGACGTGACGATTGCAACACGTGGAAATAAACCAAATCCCTTTGAAGGAAAAGCTATGCACATTACTTTAGATGCGCGCGATGCGAGCCACGAAGGATGGACTGAAGTGACGGACCAGCAATGGGACGCAGTCTTTGACAATATTTGTTATACGGCAAATGATGCGCGAATTATTATGGATAAATTCAAGGATTCTATTGATCATCTTTACTTTACTTCGTCTATGGCGGTTTACAATGGGGATATTGATGGGTACTCTGAAGCAGATTTTGATCCTTTAACTTATCACATTGACCCAAATATCGAAGTGAATTATGGCGAAGGAAAAAGGCAAGTTGAACAAGTATTATTTACTGAGGCACCGTTTAAGCTCACAGCATTTCGCTTCCCAATTGTCCTAGATTTAGATGATTATACTGAGCGACTGCACTTTTATGTTGAGAAAGTAATGAATGACGAAGTTGTTTACTTTATGGATCCAAAGAATAAAGTAAACTACGTCAAAGGAACGAAAGCTGCAGAGTCGATTGTGTGGGCGATTGAGAACCAAAAAGAAGGCATCTATAATATTAGTTCACGCAACGCAATCACTGTCGAAACTTTTATAGCTTGGTTAGAAGAGATGACTGGTAAAGAAGTGAAGGTTGAATATACGAATGACCGGACACATGAATCACCATTTAGCACCGTTCACGACCAATACTTGCGTTCAGATAAGATTGAAGCTGAAGGTTTTGAATTAAATAATCTTGAAGACTGGCTGAAACCTCTAATACAAGATATTGCACAAGAAGGGTAGAGTTGCATGGCAATTACAATTAATATTTATTACACAGGCAAGGAAGGCAATGCTCTAAAATTTGCGAAAGAGATGATGTCAAAAGGTGTTGTTGAAAGAATCCGAAGCGCTGAAGGGAATTTAAAGTATGAATACTTTGCGCCATTAGAGGACAAAACGACCATTCTATTAATTGATAGTTGGACCGATCAAGCAGCCATTGACCGACATCACGCCTCTTCAATGATGCAAGAAATTAAAGATTTGCGCGAAAAATACGATCTCACCATGAAGGTTGAACGCTATATGAGTGATCAAGACGGTGTGCCTGAGTCGGATCAGAAATTTATTAGAGAATAGAAGAAAGTAATAAAGACGTAAATGCGAGCTTAGAAGCTACTTGCATTTACGTCTTTTTTAAATTATTGAAATGTTAATAGTTCTAGACTCGAACATTTTAATAAATTAGACATTCACAAAAATACGAATTAACACAAATCAACTTGACTATATAATTAAAATTAGATAAGATAGATTAAAATAAGCTGATATATGCAAGGACAAAGACTAGTTAAAGTGACGACAGAGAATTTGCGGTTAGCTGAGAAGCAAAGCATCATAGACTAGTTAGACACACCCTTGAAGAGTGGTTAGCACCCGGTAGTCCCGTTATCGCTGGAGTATTTATACTCCTTGAGGCTATAATTGTGAGATTATAGTGAACAAAAGGTGGAATCACGTCGCGACGTCCTTTAATCCTACATGGATTTTAGGGCGTCTTTTTTAGCTTTATAATTAAAATGTATCTAGAGACAAATGATAACTGGATCATATTAAAGAGAGTTTACTAGGTGGTGAGAAGTAAACATATGATAGTTATCATGACACAACTCTACGGCAGATGAATGGAAATCCGGTAGCCCCGTTATCGCTTCAGTAGTCAGTGACTACTGTCAGAGATAGGTGTTGTGAAATACCTGTAAACGAAGGTGGCACCACGTTGTGAAACGTCCTTTCAATCCTTTTTTAGGGTTGAAAGGTTTTTTTATATGAAGTGAATAGAAAGTGAGGTTTCTAATGGAGAATACATCGATTTTAAAACGAATTAGCTTAGCGAATGACTACTTACAACTTATTGATGAAGCGGGGTATGAGTTGATTGATTTGAATATGGTGGAACCATTCAAGATGGAGAATAAAAACTATCATCCGGATAGTATTGTTTTTGAACGGAACCATCAATTATTCGCAATGCGTAGTGATTGGACGCGAAGTATTTTGAATTATAATAATACCTTTCAATTATCGCAGCAAAAATTTGGTTATTTTGGTCCTGTATTAAGGCAGTTCAATACACAGTATCAAGCGGGCGTAGAGCTATTCCAACCATCTGTGACAGATATTATTGAGAGTATAGAGTTGCATCTTAACTTTGTTGAAAAGATAAGTGAGTCACCCTTTACAATTCTAGTAGTCAATAATGACGTTTTATTAGATATGTATATTGAATTGTATGATTTACCAGATCAAGTTAAGTCTTATGTGATTGATAAGAACTTATCAGCTATGCGAGACATGTTGGGTGAAGACCATCCTTTCTATCAATTGATGATTCTCCCTGTGAGTCAGCAGTTCGATCGTGTTGATGAGCAGTTTGGCGAGAGTGAACCTATGCAAATTATTCACCGTCTTAAAGACAAGTTGCCAAGTTCACAGACCCGATTTGTTTTAGACTTATCTTTCCGTTCATCACAGTTATATTATAATGGGTTTTATTTTCAAGCCTTTTTAACTAGTAATACGCCCATCCTTTCTGGTGGTCAGTATGCGGAAGGTGCCTTTGGAATAGGGATTAACTTATCAACGGGAGGGTTATTATGATTACAGTTGCTTTATCTAAAGGTCGTCTCTTCAAAGATTTTATAAAGTTTTTAAGTACTAAGGGGTTAAACCACTATGCGAGTCCATTGCAAGAGAACGGGCGATACTTATATAAGATTATTGGCGATGTAAAGTTTATCTTCGCTAAAGGATCTGATGTGCCTACTTACGTCGAGCAGGGGATTGCTGATTTGGGGATTGTTGGGCAGGATATTATTACAGAGAATTTTTTTGATGTGTTGAATGTATCTAAGTTGCCTTTTGGTCAGTGTCGTTTAGCAATTGCCAGTTCGCCTAATCTTAATCAACATGAGTTTAAAGTAGTAGCAACCACTTTCACTAATATCACGCGCCAGTACTTTAACGAACAAAGGCAAGATGTTGAACTTATTCATCTTCACGGATCGGTGGAATTAGCGCCCATCTTAGGTTTAGCGGATGCCATAGTGGATATTGTTCAGACGGGGACTACCTTAAAGGAGAATAACTTGGTGGAATACAGTACTATCATGAATATTCAAGCGCGACTGATTGCTAACAAGCAGTCCTTTTATATTAAGGATGAGGCGATCTATCGATTTATTAAAGAGATTGGGGTGATATAGTTGGATGCGAATGAATTTATTAAGCAAAATAAAATAAAAAATAAAAGCACCAATGTCGATCAGATGATTGCTGTGCAAGCAATTATTGACAAAGTTAAAGTAGACGGCGACCAGGCATTGTACTCCTTAACTAAGGAGTTTGATCAACAAGACTTAGACAAGTTAAAAGTTGACCCAGCTTTATTGAAAGCAAGTTGGGATGCTTTAGAGCCGGAGTTACAACAAGCATTGAAGCTAACTAAGCAACGCATTGAAGATTATGAGACAAAGATACTGTATAAAGACCACCAAGATGATGAGTTAAGTTACGTCTATCGTCCTCTTGAGCGAGTAGGTATTTATATTCCTGGGGGCACTGCACTCTATCCATCAAGTGTGTTGATGACAATTGTGCCAGCTTTAGTCGCTGGGGTTAAAGATATTATTGTCACGACACCTGTCTTTCAACCGAACAATATCACTTTTGCGGCTCTTTATCTATGTGGTGTGACTGATTATGTGTTCACAGTTGGAGGGGCTCAAGCCATTGCAGCGCTGGCCTATGGAACTGAATCTATTCCTAAGGTCGATAAAATTTGTGGACCAGGGAATGCTTATGTAGCAATGGCCAAGCGACTAGTCTTCGGGGATGTCGGAATTGATAGTATCGCAGGTCCAAGCGAGATTTTATTATATGTAGATGAATCAACACCTGTTGATGCTGTTGTCTATGATCTATTTGCCCAAGCTGAGCACGATGCTAATGCTCGCACTTTTCTACTGAGTGAGTCACAAGAATATGTGGATAGAATCGAAGAACGAATGGAGGAACTAGTAGAGAGCCAAGTGCGTGGGGATATTATTAAAGCATCGATGGACAATAATCACTATGCCATTGTTGATAGTCGCGATAAGTTATTAGAAGTGATTGATTATATCGGAGCTGAACACGTATCAATTCAACATAAAGATCAAGATAGCATAGTTGAAGCTATAAACTATGCGGGTGCAGTATTCAAAGGCTTCTATTCAATGGAAGCTATTGGAGATTATGTAGCGGGACCGTCCCATGTTCTACCAACCAATCGTAATGCTCGCTTTAGTCATGGACTTAATGCCAATGATTTCAGAACAAGTCACGCCATTATTAGTATTAAAAAAGCCACTTATAATCAGATAGCTCCTGCGGCTGAGAAGATTGCACAGAGCGAAGGATTATTTGCACACCAAAGATCTGTATCGATTAGGAGGGAAAGTTTATGACAGTATTTATGAACCGTAATATTAGTCCTAAGAGGCCTCTCACTGATGAGCAATTAATAGAAGTAGTTACCCAAACTGCCTTTCATGAATACCCTGAAAAAGAGTCCACTCGCTTTAAAGAATTATATGCTAACTATAATCAATTGGATCCTAATCAGATTGAATTAGCTAATGGAGCGGATGAGTGGTTGCAGAAGCTGATGATTCAATTCGGGCAAGAGGGTGTCTTGACTATTAGTCCAGACTTCTTTATGTATGAAGATTACGCTCGACAAATTAATCGCCCCTTTTGGAAAGTGGAGAGTGACGAGAACTTTGACTTTGACTTAGAAAAGGTCTTAGAAGAGATTCAAAAACTTCGACCGTCATTACTTCTAGTGTCGAATCCACAAAACCCAACGGGTAAGCAATTTAGTTCTGAATTTCTGCAAGCTATCGCAGATGAGATGGAAAGTATAGGAGGATATTTCGTTATTGATGAGGCTTATGTTGAGTTCGGTGACGATTATCATAGACCATCGAATGACAATGTTATTATTATTCGCACACTCAGTAAGATATATGCTATGGCAGGACTGAGAATTGGTATTGCTATTGCTAAGGAAGAAACCTTCGCGAAGTTAATTGATATTAATCATCCTTATCCTGTTAGTAACTTAGCTTTGAATGTGGCCAATGCCATGTTCTCTAATAAGGAACAATTGGATGCATGGGTAGCTTATCAAAAAGAATGTCAATTGAAGCTCATTCAGGCGCTTACCTTAGTGGACGATGTCATCAAGGTAAAGCCTACTCAAAGTAATTTTATTATGACTTACGGAAAATCTGCACGTGATCTTGGAGAATATTTGAGTGAAAATGGCTTTGTAGGTAGGACATATGATGCAGATCACTTAAAAGATGTTGTTCGTTATTCAATCTTAGATATAGATAAATACGACGAATTTGAAGACTTATTAAAGACTTGGAGGAAACAAATTGATTAAAAAAGACCGACAAACATTGGAAACTCAGATTAAGTTAGAACTTGCCCAAACTCTTGGAAGCAACGATGTAGACATGGGTATTGAGACAGGAGTAGGATTTTTTAACCATATGTTAACTTTATTCAAGTTTCATTCTGGTCTCTATATTGGGATAGAGGCTCAAGGAGATACGGACGTGGATGACCATCACACGGTTGAAGATATTGGGATTTTACTCGGGGAAGCGATTCGAGACTTCTACCAATCCCTTAATAGTTATCAGCGCTATGGCTCATTCTACTTGCCTATGGACGAATCCTTGGCACGTATTGTCTTAGACTTATCAGGTCGTCCGCACTTGAATTTTAATGCTGACTTTTCAAAAGGGAAGGTAGGTTCTTTTGATACAGAATTAGTGGAAGAATTCTTCAATGCGATAGCTATGAATGCACGAATGACATTACATATAGATTTATTGAAGGGTGGCAATACCCACCATGAGATTGAAGCGATATTCAAGGGCTTTGCCAGAGCCTTAAGTATTGCTTTAACAGAGACTGAGGGTGGCGTACCATCATCTAAAGGACTTATTGCATAAAGGAGAAGAAAACAATGAAAATTATTCCTGCTATTGACTTAATTGATGGACAAAGTGTACGACTGTCACAAGGAGATTATGATGAGAAGATTATCATGCCAAAAACGCCACAAGAAGCTGTCATGTATTATAGTCAATTCCCACAAGTATCCCGGATTCATGTCGTGGATTTGATAGGAGCAGCAGAACAAGAGTCAGTGGAAGCGCCATTGATTGGACAAATAAAGAAATTAACGAATATTCCGCTTGAATTAGGGGGTGGCTTAAGATCGCTTGAAACGATTGAACTATACGATGACTTGGGTATCGATTACTTTATATTAGGCTCGCGAGTCATCCTAGATGTTCCTTGGTTGATTGACGTAGTCGAAAAGTATCCTGGCCGTATCTTTGTTGGGATTGATGCGCGGGGTGAGGACATCTATGTGAATGGATGGAAAGAAAATAGCCAGCGCCAGATTGAAGAATATGTTAAAGAAATTGAGTCGTTGAATCTAGCTGGAATTATCTATACGGATATTAACAAGGATGGAATGGAGCAAGGCCCTAATGTGAATCGTACGGCTCAGCTAAATGACTCAACCCGCCACTTGGTTGTTGCAAGCGGGGGCGTCCGCGGTCAAGCTGATTTAAAGCAATTGGAAGCGGCAGGGATAACAGAAGCAATTGTTGGAAAAGCTGCTCAGAATGATTCATTCTGGAAAGGATTGAGTTAATATGAAGAAAATAATTCCATGCTTAGATACAAGAGACGGCAAGTTAGTTAAGGGTGTCAACTTTGTGAATGTCAAAGAATTGGGTGACCCGGTTGAATTTGCTGAACAATACGATCAAGAAGGAGCCGATGGTTTAGTAGTCTTAGATATTACTAAGACCTTGGATGGCCACGAATTACGGACTCAGATGATTGAAGCTATCGTAGCTAAGATTTCTATTCCTTTAACCGTAGGTGGTGGGATAGCCAGTCTTAATGACATCGAGGCGGTCTTAAAAGCTGGCGCGAGTGGCGTAGGAATCAATTCAGCTGCTGTAAAGAATCCTGATTTGATTAATCAAGCTTCTGAAGCTTTTGGATCAGAAGCAATTACAATTGCAGTAGATGTGGCTTATGATGATGAGCAGGACGATTACTTTGTTTATACACAAGCAGGTCAACACCAAGAACCAGTCCCCGCCTTTGAGTGGATCCAAGAATGCCAACACCGTGGTGCTGGCGGGTTATTGATTACAAGTATTGACCATGATGGTGTCAGAGGAGGCTTTGATATACCATTTCTAAAGCAAGCAGCAGAATTGGTGGATATTCCAATTATTGCAAGTGGAGGTGCTGGGAATAGCCAACATTTTATTGATTTATTCAAAGAAACAGCGGTAGACGCAGGGTTAGCCGCTTCTATCTTCCACCAAGGTGAAGTGATGATTAAAGAACTGAAAGAAGCGATTAGTGTAGAAGGGATTGAGGTAGACATTGACTAAAATTGATTTTGAAAAGGCAGGTGGCCTAGTCCCTGCAATATTACAACATCACCAGACTGGGCAAGTCTTAATGCTTGGTTATATGAACCGAGAATCCTTTGATAAGACTCGTGAAGAAGGTGTGGCATGGTTCTATTCTCGTTCCAAAGAGCGTCTCTGGAAAAAGGGTGAAGAGAGTGGTAATGTGCAGAAGGTTGTAGACATTGCATTAGATTGCGATCAAGATACAATCTTGCTTCAAGTTGATCCTCTAGGGCCAACTTGCCATACAGGTCAGACAAGTTGCTTCGGTGAAGGTCATTTTAACCTTTCTGTCTTAGAGCAGACGGTTTCAGAAAAGATTAAACACCCGCAAGAAGGTTCTTACACTAAATATCTAATTGATGAGGGCCAGGATAAAATCATCAAAAAATGCGGTGAAGAAATGACTGAAGTAATTATTGCGGCTAAAAATAATGATAAAGAAGAGTTAATTAATGAAGCCAGTGACCTTGCCTACCACTTATTAGTATTGCTTCAGCAGCAAGGTGTTAGCCTTGCTGAGGTAGAGGCAAAGTTGGGTGAGCGTCATGGACAAAAGCAACACTACTCCATTCGTTCAGAAATTAATGAGTGGTAAGGAGGGAGAACATGAATTTTTATGATCAACATTGTCATACACACTTATCTTTTGACAGCGAAGAAAGCATAGATAATTACTTAGCTTTAGGGCTAGAAAAATTAACCTTCACGGAACATCTAGACTTAGACAATCCAGTGAATGGTGGGCACGATGATATTCCCGACTTTGAGCAAGCCGTTATTTGGCAACAGGAAATGAAAGAAAAGAACGATGTAGACTTATTATTAGGTGTGGAAGTAGGTTATGTTCCTGGTCAAGAGAATCGCCTCAATGAGATATTATCTAGCTATGATTTTGATATTAAACTCTTAAGTTGTCACCATAATCGCATCTATGATTACATGGACACAAAGGAAACAAATGCAAAGGTAGAGTCCAGCGAGCAAATGATGGATCAATATGTCGATCAATTATTAGAAGCTGTAACTCATATGACCGATGTTCAAATTATGACTCACTTTGATTATGGCTTTAGAGTGCATGATGCCAGTTTAGAGACCATTCAAGAACGATACACTGAGAAAATCACTGAGATTTTCCAGCAAATTATTAAGCATGAGATTGCTTTTGAATTAAATAGTAAAAGCATCGTAAAGTATAAAAACTTAGACTTATATAAATGGGCAATCCCCCTTTACTTATCCTTAGGTGGGAAGTTATTCACCCTAGGTTCAGACGCGCATCTTGCGAGTGATTATATGCTGGCCTTTAATGATTTGAAAAAGTTATTGCAGCAGTATGGTGTGGATGAAGTAGCTCTCTATGAGAAAGAGCAAGCTAAGATGGTAAAGCTATCTGAATTATCATTTGTTTAATGAGACAAGCTTTTTACGGACTTAAATTAGAAACACTCAACAATTATTTGGTCATTAACCAAATTGTTGAGTGTTTTTTACTTTGAAAAGAATGAATTGAATGATTGAAACAAAAGATATAAATATCCCAAAACAAGTGAAAAATACAGCTTATAGCCTGAAGTTATTGCGTTGAGAGAACCGCCCCAAAAATATCTAGCGCCTGGTTGATTTCTTCTTCTGAGACATTCAACGGCGGCAGGAAACGAATAACATTTCCCTTGGCGCTAATCACTAATAAGCCTTGGTCGAAACAATCATTAATGATGTCATCTACAGCCTGGTCAAATTGAATACCAATTAATAGACCGCGACCTTTAATGGAACTAATCGTGGGATGCTTAGCTTGTAATACTTGTAGTCCTTCAACCAATTGTTTATGGCGTTGGTTGACATTGTTTAGTAAGTTGTCTTCATTTATAGTGTCTAAGACAGTATTAGCACAGGCAGTTGCTAGTGGATTGCCTCCGAATGTCGTGCCATGATCACCCACTTGGAAGTGCGTAGCTAAGTCATCTTTGGCGAGGAAGGCGCCAATAGGAAAACCTCCACCCAGACCTTTAGCAAGAGTTATGATGTCAGGGTCTAAATCGAATTGTTCATATGCAAAGTAGCTTCCTGTTCGTCCAATTCCTGTTTGGACTTCGTCAATGATAACTAGAACTTGCTTTTCTTGTTGAATCTCATTAATGGCTTGGACGAAGTCCTCAGAGAGCGTATTGACACCACCTTCACCTTGAATAACTTCGATAAGTACGGCACAAGTCTGGGGTATAATTGTTGCCTTCAATTGGTCAATATCATTGAAAGTCACATAGTCAAAGCCAGGTAAGTTTGGTGCATAATCTTTATGCATAGCCTCTTGACCCGTGGCTGCCAATGTTGCCATAGTTCGACCGTGAAAGGATTGCTTCATTGTAACAATGGTTGTTGCATTAGGGCCTTTAACTTCTCGCCCCCACTTCCGAGCAAGTTTGATGGCACCTTCATTGGCTTCAGCTCCTGAATTGGCAAAGAATACTTTACCTAAGCCAGAGAGTTTTGTTAATTTCTCAGCCAGTTGAATAGAAGGAGTATTCCAAAATAAGTTGGAACTATGAATGAGTTGTTGACCTTGATTGACCAGTGTTTCTACTAATTTCTCATTGGAGTGGCCGAGTGAGTTGACGGCGATACCTGAGATAAAGTCAAGGTAAGTTCGGCCCTCTGCATCAGTCAGAAAACTACCTTGACCAGAGACCATTACCTTACCATCGCGTTTGAATGTATTCATAAGTACGGCTTCGCCACGTTGTGGCCAGTTGTGTTTTTCCATGATATTAAACCTCCTTATTATCGTCATTACTGTGAGCTAACATCGTTCCAATTCCCATGTCGAAGAATAATTCTAGCAGAAGGGAATGACTCATACGACCATCAATGATATGAGCTTTATCAACTCCGTTAGTTATAGCCTCTAAGCAACAATTTATCTTAGGTATCATGCCTTCAGTAATAACTTTGTTCTCAATGAGTTGATTGGCTTCGTCTATACTTAGTTTAGAAATAAGACTGTCAGGGTCTTGGCTATCAGCTAAGAGTCCCGGGGTGTTAGTTAAAAATATTAACTTGCTGGCACCTAAGGCAATGGCCACAGCGCTTGCAACCTCATCTGCATTGATATTATAACTATGACCGTCACTACCAATTCCCACTGATGAGATAATTGGGACATAATCTGCCTGGATAAGGTTGGTTAATAATAAGGTGTTGACTGATTCGACATTACCTACGTAGCCCAAATCAACTTGAGTCTCAGAATCTGGATCAATCACTTTCTTTTTAGTGACAGTAATAAGGTGGTCATCTAAACCCGATAAGCCAATGGCATTTCCTCCTAAATGGTTGAAAGTTCGTACAATATCATTATTAACTGAGCCTGATAAGACCATCTCTGCCACCTTCATGGCTTCCTCACTGGTAGAGCGAAGTCCATCCACAAAGTGACTTTCAATGGATAAATTATCTAACATCTGTGAGATGAAGGGACCACCACCGTGAACGACAATGGGGATCATACCAACCGACTTCATCATAAGAATATCTTGCATGACCGAGTGTCTTAAGTCGGAATTAATCATGGCATTACCACCGTATTTGATGACGATGATATGTTTTCTAAACCGATTGACATAGGGTAGAGCCTCAATGAGAACGTTTATCTTTTCTGTATAATTCATTCAATCACTCCTAAGTGTGGTAGTCAGCATTAATTTCAATATAATCATGCGTTAAATCACAAGTCCAAACAGTAGATTGACTTGTGCCTTGGTTGAGTTCGACAATCATTTCAATATCAGTGGCAGTGAGAATCTTTTGGGCAAATTGAGGATCAAAGGGATGATAAGCGCCGTTACGGCACGGTTGAATAGAACCGATGTCAGATTTAAATATGATATCGATCAGCCATGGATCAAGAGTTTCAACGCCACTATTACCAATGGCTGATAGGGCGCGACCCCAGTTAGGGTCTTGCCCAAAAAGTGCTGCCTTCAGGAGGTTGGAAGTGGCCAGAGACTTAGCGACTGCTTTGGCATCTTCTGTTGATTGAGCCCCACCTACGGTTATTGTAATGAATTTCGAGGCACCTTCTCCGTCTCTGGCAATCATTTGAGCTAAGTCTTGGCTGACTTTTGTTATAAGGGATTGGATTGTTGCAAGATTGTGGTCTGTTAAGTCAATTGAGTTTTCCCCTGTTGCACAAAGTAAGACTGTATCATTGGTACTAGTATCGCCATCAACAGTCATGCTATTGAAAGATACGTCTACCGCATTCTTTAATAGTTGGTTGAGTGTCACTTGATCACAGGCGATATCGGTAACAATATAAGCTAACATAGTGCCCAAATTAGGATGAATCATGCCTGAGCCTTTAGCCATTGCGCCGATGTGAATAGTCTGTCCATCAATCTCCAATGAATAAGCAGTTTCTTTTGCGACAGTATCGGTAGTCATAATCGATTCACTGACCGCTTGACTAGACTCTGACTGCAAGGAATTCACTAATGTTGGTAGTGCCTTTTTAAAAGGAAAGAAATCAAGAGGAGCCCCGATGACCCCCGTAGAACTCATCAGTATCTCTGACGGTTTAATCGCGCATAAATCTGCTAATTCTTGAATGGTTTGATGCATCGTTTTCTCACCATCTGGACCATTACAAGCATTGGCATTGCCACTATTAATCAGAATCGCTTTGAAGTTAGAATGATGCTTCAGACTCGCTTGACCGTGAATAACTGGCCAAGCTTTGACTAAGTTTTGGGTAAAGACACCTGATACAGTAGCCCCAGTGGGGAAATAAATTAAAGCCAGGTCATTGTGGGCGGCATCACTTTTAAAGCCAGCATGTAAGGCTTGCGATTGTATATTGGCTACAGCATGAATACCTTTGTCTAATTGTTTCATATGCTTCTCCTTTGTATAGAAATTATGGCATCACGCCAGATTGACTTAAGCCTAATGATTCATCCAATCCCAACATCACATTCATATTCTGAATAGCTTGGCCGGAAGCGCCTTTGACTAGGTTATCAATGACTGAAAAGATAATGATGCGACCTGTTCGTTGGTCTACCTTAACTTGGATATGACAATGGTTGGAACCACGGACCGCTTTGGTTGTAGGAAGTTGCTCTGGATCCAATAGATGGACAAAAGCTTCCTCGGCGTATTTATCTTTATATAATTGGCGTAATGCTTCTTCACTTATATTACTCCTTGGTTGAACATAGATAGTTGAATATATGCCGCGTTCTGTAGGTAATAGATGCGGAGTGAATTGAATTTGCACTGTTTGGCCAAAGCGTGACAACTCCTGTTCGATTTCAGGGATATGACGGTGCTGGAGTGGGTTGTATGCTTTGAAGTTATTTCCTGCTTCACTAAGTAAATTATCTACATTGGCACTTCGACCGGCACCGCTGATTCCTGATTTGCTATCAATAATAATTGATTCAGAGTCAATCAGATTAGACTCAACTAGAGGAGAAAGAGCTAAGAGTGCATTGGTAACAAAGCAACCTGGATTTGCAATCAGCTGAGCTCCTTTAATGGCCTCACGATGGTATTCCGTTAGGCCATACACTGCTTTCGCTAATAAGTCTGGTGCTGTTTGCGGTAATTTATAAAAAGCTTCATAAGTATCTGAATCCTCTATCCGAAAATCAGCGCCAAGGTCAATGATTTTAATATCCTCGCCTAATTCTTTAGCTAAGGTCATTGCGTGACCGTGAGGTAGACAAATAAAGACGACATCGCTATCTTGTTTAATTTGCTCTATATCTAAGGTGACAAAGCACTTATCTTTTAAGAAAGATGTGAGGAAAGGGAAAGTATGTGATATCTTCTGTCCAGCTAATTTCCGTGCAGTTAGATGTTTGAGGGTTACCTCAGGGTGATTGACCAATAAGCGCATCAATTCAGAACCTGTATAGCCTGTCGCGCCAATAATACTAACATTAATCATATGTTTTCCTCCTAAAAATATGTATATAAAAGGCACACTCATCTCATTGATAGAGACGAATGTGCTTCGTGGTGCCACTCTAATTCAAAGATTATTTAACATAATCTTTCTTTAGTGAATGTTAACGTTATTCCAACGAAGATACTTAGTAATTCTAATATCTTACCTCAAAAGTGCGATTCAACTTAGTATATGTATCGGCCTTTCACCACCGCCGATTCGCTGAAATTCTGATAAGTTTACTTTCTTTTGATAGGGTTATGTATTTAATCTAATTGTTTGATGAATAGGTTACCATTGGTTGCTGCCATAATGGCTTTAATTGAGTGAAGGCGATTCTCACCTTGGTCGAATTGTTTAGCATGGTCTGAGCGGAAGACCTCATCAGTCACTTCCATCTCTGTAATATTATATTTGCTTGCAATCTCTTGACCTATATTAGTCAAAGTATCATGGTAAGCAGGTAGACAATGTAGGAAGATAGCATCTTCATTGGCTAAATCAAATAATTCTTGAGTCACTTGATAAGGCATTAACTGCTTAATGCGCTGATCGAATAATGCTTCTTCTCCCATTGAGACCCAGACGTCGGTGTAGATAGCATCTGCGTTTGTGACTGCTTGCTTGATGTCTTCTGTCAGAGTGATGGTTGCACCTGATTTTTTAGCGTAGGACTGAGCCAATTCAACTAGGTCTGAATCAGGGAATAATTCCTTAGGACTAGCTACTGTATAATTGACACCTAAGATGGCACTTGTAATCATCAAGCTGTTGGCAACATTATTACGCCCATCGCCACAATAGACTAAGTTAAGTCCAGACAGACGATTGAAGTTTTCTTTCAATGTCATAAAGTCGGCAATCATTTGGGTAGGATGCCATTCATCTGTTAACCCATTCCACACGGGAACGCCAGCGTGAGTAGCCAATGCTTCCACATCCGATTGCTTATAGCCTCTAAACTGTATACCGTCGTACATACTACCTAATATTTTGGCAGTATCTTCAATGGATTCCTTTTTACCCATCTGCATATCACTCGCACCAAAGTAATCCGCCGTTGCGCCAAGATCGCTGGCAGCAACTGAGAAGGCTGCACGTGTTCTTGTTGATGTTTTCTCAAAGATTAAACAAATGGACTGACCTTTAAGGTATTCGTGGGGGATACGTTGTTTTTTTAATTGTTTAAGATGAATGGCAAAGTCAATTAAGTAATTGAGTTCGTTTTGTGTAAAATCTATTTCTTTAGTAAAACTTCTTCCTTGAAACATAGTATCGATCCTTTCTAAGGGTGAATTAAGCGACAAAAAAGCCCGCCTCTAATAATTAGAGGCGGACGAATCCACGGTACCACTCTAATGACGTCATAAACTTCCAGACATCACTCAAAGTGTTAACGCGACTAGCGTCTTGAACTACTCATTTCATTCAAGAGTCCAAACAATGCGGTTCACAAACTCATTAAGGTAGATCTTTCAGCTAGCGTCTACTCTCTGTTCATAAATAAGTGTGCTACTCTTTGTTTCATTGACTTTTATATTTTCAATCATATTAAAGAATAAAGATTTAAAAGTCAATCTTTAAATTAAAATAAGATTATTTTTCAGATAATTCCTCATCTATATTTAATGTTAAGCGGGCACATAAATGCTAGAATGTCTTGATTTTGAAAGGCTTATTACGTGAAAAATTTAGAATAATGAAGTATTAAATTCGAAGAACCCTAATTTTTACAGTTGCTTAATAAAAATATAGTATATAATTTAGCTTAATAAGTATCCTTTAATTGGCGTCCTGTGAGACGAAGAAGGTAAGTACAGTCGGAAACTCTTTATTTAGAGACCTCTTCTTTCGCATGCCCGCGGTTAAGGAGAGGTCTTTTCTTTATCAAGGAGGTAAACAATGGAAAAAGTTGTAATGAATGAGATGGAAATGAAACGTGCTCTGACCCGGCTAGCTTATGAAATTATTGAACATCACAAAGGTATTGAAGATATTGTCCTTATGGGGATTGCGACGCGCGGTGCACCTCTGGCTGAACGCCTAGGTAAAAATATTGCTGAGATCGAAGGACCCGTGCTAGTTGAGTCAATGAATATCGAAGCCTACCGCGATGATATTGAGTATACCGACCAGAGACCAGAAAATTCTAGTGATCTATCAGGTAAAAAAGTCATCTTAGTTGATGATGTGCTCTTTACAGGCAGATCGATTCGTGCGGCAATGGATGCCTGTATGGATCGAGGACGCCCTGCAGAAATATCTTTGGCTATATTAGTAGACCGAGGACACCGTGAATTACCAATTCGCCCAGACTATGTTGGGAAAAATATTCCTACATCTAAACAAGAACGTGTGCGAGTTCAAATCAAAGAAATAGATGGCAAGGATGCTGTCACACTATCATAAATTATTAATCAGTTTTTGACTTTAAATAGATCCGAGAGATCATAAGCGAAACTATCCTTATTTAGGTGCGTTTAGTCTCGAAGATTAAAGGCGCTTTTTTGTTAGGAGGAAGATGATTGTGAGAAATTTTTTATCTGTAGAGCAATTTGATAATGAAGGGTTACTGAATTTATTGAAGACTGCTATCGACTTTAAGGAAGGTCGTAGAACATATCAGAGTGATGCAACAGTGGTGAATATGTTTTTTGAGAATAGTACCCGGACTAAGCATAGTTTTGAGGTGGCTGAGCATAAGTTAGGCATGCATCAAATTAATTTTGATGTCGGAAGTTCGTCAGTCAATAAAGGTGAGAGTTTATATGATTCTGTTCTAACTATGCAAGCGATAGGGGTAGATGTAGCTGTCATTCGCCACCCAGATCGAAATTATATGGACCAACTTATGAACTTAAAGATTCAAATTATTAATGCGGGTAGTGGTAACGGACAGCATCCGTCGCAATCTTTATTAGATATTATGACTATTTATGAAGAGTTTGGTGATTTTAAAGGGTTAAAAGTTGCGATAATTGGAGATATAGTTCATTCACGCGTTGCCATGAGTAATATGACATTGCTTAATCAGTTAGGGGCTGAAGTTATCTTTGCTGGGCCGAATGATTACTTTGACATAAGCTTTGAGCAGTACGGAACGTTTAAAACAGTGGATGAAGCAGTAGCGGAGGCAGATGTGGTGATGATGCTTCGTGTTCAATTGGAGCGCCATGGATCAGAGGATATGCTTTACGTAAAAGAAGATTATCATGCGATGTATGGATTAACTCGTCAACGTCATCGAACAATGAAGGATACAGCCATTATTATGCATCCAGCACCAGTGAACCGTGATGTTGAGTTGGCGGATGAATTAGTGGAATGTGCACAAAGTCGAATTGTTACTCAAATGTCCAACGGGGTCTATGCACGTATGGCAATTCTAGAGTGGGTCTTAAAAGGGAGAGTAGAATGAAACTAATATTAAAGAATGGTCAAAGAGTGGTAAAAGATAATGAATTAGAGTCTATTGATATCGCAATTGAAGAAGGAGTGATTGTTGAATTAGGGCATGACTTGGAGGGTGAGCAAGTGATTGATTTAAAAGGAAAACTCATCACAAATGGTTTAGTTGATATTCACGTTCACTTTAGAGAACCTGGCTTCACTGATAAAGAGACTATCTTGAGTGGATCCAAAGCCTCAGCACGTGGTGGTGTTACAACAGTTTGCGCGATGCCTAACACCAATCCTGTTCCAGATACACCTGAGAAGTTCCAGGCTATTCAAGATATTATCGAGCGTGATTCAGTTGTTAAGACTTTTCAATATGCGCCGATTACTGAAGAATTACGAACAGATAAATTAGTTGATATGGTAGCTATGGATTCCTTCGCATTCACTAATGATGGCGTGGGCGTTCAAACAGCTGGGATTATGTATGAAGCGATGAAGTTAGCTGCGAGTCTTGATAAACCCATCGTCGCCCACACTGAAGACGAGAGTCTACTTTACGGTGGGGTCATGCATGAAGGTATTCGCAATAAAGAATTGGGTTTGCCAGGGATTATGGGAATTGTAGAAAGCAGCCAGATTGCTCGTGACATTCTCATTGCTAAAGAAACTGGCGTCCATTATCATGTTTGTCACGTCTCTTCGAAAGAATCCGTCGATGCCATTCGAGAAGGTAAGCGACAAGGAGTGAATGTTACTGCAGAGGTGACACCACATCATCTAATACTTAATGAGATGGATATACCAAGTGATAACGCTATCTTCAAGATGAATCCACCATTACGTGGCAAAGAAGATCAACGCGCATTAATTGAAGGACTAGCTGATGGAACGATCGACTTTATTGCGACTGACCATGCGCCCCATACTATGGAAGAAAAGTCTGGTGGATTTATTGATGCTCCATTTGGAATAGTGGGTATCGAGACGTCCTTTGCTTTAATGTATACTCACTTTGTTGAAAAGAATTTGATGACTTTAGAATTTCTAATTGATCGCATGAGTCACCTGCCAGCCCGACTCTTTAACTTACCTATGGGTGAATTGAAAGTGGGTGGTGTTGCAGATATTGCTGTTTTTGATTTAGAAAAAGAGTATGCGATTAACTCGGATGATTATTTATCTAAAGCTGCTAATACGCCTTTTAATGGCTATAAAGTCAAAGGTATGTGTGCTTTAACTCTAGTTGATGGTGAGATAGTGTATCACGCATTTGAAAATTAAGGAGAGAATATAATGAACAGACTAAAAGTAAATCTTCCGGGTATTGAATTGAAGAACCCTATTATGCCAGCTTCAGGTTGCTTTGGTTTCGGTGAAAGTTACGCAAAACACTATGACCTAGGTTTATTAGGTGCCTTAATTACTAAAAGTACAACGCTTGAAGAACGTGTGGGTAATCCTGCACCACAATATGTGCATAGAGACAGAGATGTACTGAACTCTTTAGGATTAAAGAATCCAGGCGTCGAAGCCGTTCTATCTGAGAAATTACCTTACCTTGAAGGCTTTGATGTACCAATCATTGCGAGTGTCGCAGGGTCTACCGAAGAAGATTACATCGAAATGTGCCGTCAGATTTCTACAGCACCCAATGTCAAAGCAATTGAATTAAATATCTCCTGCCCGAATGTTAAAGAAGGTGGTGTAGCTTTTGGTACGAATCCAGAAGTGGCCGCTCGCTTAACTAAAGCTTGTAAAGCTGTGACCAGTCTACCTATCTATGTGAAGCTAACGCCCAACGTAACAGATATTGTAGAAATTGCCCAAGCGGTAGAGGCAGCGGGAGCCGACGCCATCTCAATGATTAATACGATAACAAGTATGGCCTTTGACTTAACGACTGGCCAGCCTATCTTAGGTGGGATCACAGGTGGTTTGTCAGGTACCGCACTCAAACACGTTGCCTTAAGAATGGTCTATCAAGTTGCGAATGCCGTGACTATACCAATTATTGGTATTGGCGGCATCAAGACGGTTGATGACGTGTTAGAAATGTATATGGCGGGTGCCACAGCCGTTCAAATAGGAACAGAGAATTACAATAATCCGATGGTTTGTCCAGAAATTATTCGCGACTTACCAGCAAGAATGGATGAATTGGGGATTGAGTCAATCCAAGCTCTTATTGATCAAGTTAAAAGTAACCGCGCTTCTAATAAATAGAAAAAATAAACATTTGAGTGAATTCAAGCAAAATGACATCGCCGTTTTTCTTTAGCTGCCCAAACTCAAGCCAAATGGAATCGGCGTTTGTCTTTAGTTGCCCAAACTCAAGCCAAATGAAACCGCCGTTTGTCCTTAGTTGTCCGAACTCAGGACAAATGGAACTGCGGTTCGTCCTTAGTTGCCCAAACTCAAGCCAAATGAAACCGCCGTTTGTCCTTAGTTGTCCGAACTCAGGACAAATGGAACTGCGGTTCGTCCTTAGCTGCCCAAACTCAAGCCAAATGAAACCACCGTTTGTCTTTAGTTGCCCAAACTCAAGCCAAATGAAACCGCCGTTTGTCCTTAGTTGTCCGAACTCAGGACAAATGGAACTGCGGTTCGTCCTTAGTTGATTGAACTCAAGCCAAATGGAATCGCCGTTTGTCTAAAGTTAAGGCGAAATCACATATCCCACTGGAAATTTTTCATATCCACATGCGTTGGTTTTTTAAATTCAACGCCTTCATCAAGTAACAAGTCCTTTTGGTTAGGGAAAGTTGGGGCGAGTCTCCCCGCATGATTCACCACACGATGGCAAGGGTAATCGCCGTAGTAACTAGCCTGGCTGAGTACTTTTCCGACGAGGCGAGCGTTTTTTGGGCGGTCAATGAGTTTAGCAATTTGTCCGTACGAAGCGACTTTTCCTTTAGGAATCTCGTCAACGACGGAAAGTATTTCATAGATTAAGTCTTTTGATAATTTTGCGACCATGAAAAGTCCTCTGATCTTACATTTTATATATAATATACCATAGAGGGCATTTGGTATTCGCTACTGACTAAGTTATAATTAGAGGACAAGATTTGAAGCAGTTATTATATAGGGCCAACGAAAGGGTGATGACATGATTGAATTAGCTAAGAAAAATGGCATCCAATTAAAAGAGGAGACCTTACAAGACGTAAATATTGGCTTAGATTTTAAAGTTGTGATCGCAGAAGATATCAATGGGTAAGAGTGGATATTACGCGTGCCAAGACGAAGGGACGTTTTTCTAAAAGCGCAAGCCGAAAAGAAAATATTAGAACTCGTCAATGAAAATACAAAGTCGATCCAAGTTCCAAATTGGGAGGTTTTTACTGAAGAATTAATTGCCTATAAGTCACTGGAAGGGCAGCCGGCTGTCACGACTGATTCGGTAACTCAAGAGACAAGTTGGGTTTTTGATGTGAATCAAGCGCCAGCTGAATTTACAAAGAGCCTAGCTAAAGCAATGGTAGAAATTCACAGCATTTCCAAAGAAAAAGTGGCAGAAGCGGGCTTGCGAGTAGACTCAAAAGATCAGTTACAAGAGATGATGCGCCAGCGAATAAATCGTGTGAAGGAAAACTATTCGGTTCATGAATCGCTTTTAGAGCGGTGGGAAGCTTGGTTAAGTCAAGACGACTTGTGGCCAAAAGAGACCGGCTTTACTCATGGTGATTTGTATCCAGGTCATATGTTGATTGATTCCAATTCAAAAGTCATCGGAATTATCGATTGGACCGAAGCGAAGCATACGGATATATCCAATGATTTTACAGCACATTATTTATTGTTTGGTGAAGCTGAATTGGAAAATTTAATTCAGGAATATCAAGCAGCGGGCGGATTTACTTGGCCAAAGATGAAAGAACATATTATTGAGCTTTTGTCGACGCAAGCCATTACGATTGCGGAGTTTGCGGAATCGTCTGGAAGTGAAGATTATAAAAAAGCAGCTCAAGATATGTTGAGTCAAGGCTAAGTTACAATAGAAAGAGTGAATAAATGCAAGAGTATATTAGAATGATAGAGATGATCGTCATCTTATTTATTGGTTTAATGAATGTGTACACGTGTCATCTTTACTACCGTGATAAACAATATTCACGAACTGGGCAATACCGAATTTCAGAAAGAAAATTACTACAAGCGAGTTTTCTGTTAGGAGGTCTAGGTGCTTTCTTAGGCATGCGTTTCTTTAGACATAAGACGAAGCATCGTAAGTTTCAATTTTGGATTCCAATTACTGCAGTGTTCACTGTAGGAGTGTGGGCTTGGTTAGTGATGGAAGTGCTTCAATCTTACTAACTATGCGTTTTATCTATCGATTGTTATAAATTATAGTCATTTCACATTTTTATTATTCTCGATATAATGGAAGAGTAAAAGTAAGGAGAGGGAGTTTACTATGAAGAAACCATTCGTAATTATTCATACCCATGTGTCTTTAGATGGAAAGATTAAAACAGTTGATAGTCCAAAGTTTAAGACAACAAGTCAACAGTACCAAGAATTAGCTTTATATAAAGATAAGCAAATCTTTGATATAAAAGGTTACCTCAACGGTCGTACAACAACGGAAGATAATCAGCCGTTACAAAAACTTGATTTGAATTATGACGCTCAAATTCCTGAAGGAGATTTTAAAGCTGATACTGATGCAGATATGTTCTATGTTTCAATTGACCGAAAAGGTGTCATTGGTTGGAGCCAAAACTATGTTGATTATGGAAATCGCCATGCGCATGTCATAGAAGTATTAAGTGAAACAGCGAGTGATGGATATAAGGACTTCTTACGTCGAATGAATATATCTTATATTATTGCGGGTGAAGAAAGACTGAATAATCAATTAGTATTACACAAACTGTATGATATTTTTGGTTTGGACCGTTTAATGATAGGTGGAGGCGGCGTTCTAAACTGGTCTTATTTACAAGACGGCTTAGTCGATGAAATTAGTATTGTCGTGGGACCATTTGCAGATGGAGATCCAAATAATCCAAGCCTCTTTACTGCCATGGAGGGTTTATCAGAAATTGAACCGCTGTCCTTTAACTTACTAGATACCAAACCTTTAAAAGATAGTGCTGTGTGGTTACATTATTCAGTAGATAAAGAAGATTAAAAAAACGCCTTTCTTTCAGTTACAAACACTGAAAGAAAGGCGTTTAAATTTATTATTAAGATTCTGTATCTGTTGAATCTAGACCCATTTGTTGTTTAAGGCGAGATAATTCATCTTCAACAGCAGCGGAAGTATTTGAAGCGTATTTTTCTTCTAAAGCTTTGGCTTCGTCAATCGGTTCCGTATTTAATTCTGACATAGCATTTGCTTCGTCTAGCATACGGTTCGCTTTATCTTCCATTCTTTCGAAGTTTCCAATTGCATTCTCAGATTGAGTGATGTTACCAGTTGCGTCATTAATTGTTTTTTGAGTATTTGCCACTGACATTTTACCTTTAATCATCGCACGGCGTTGTTTTAATGTGTCGATATCTTTAGCAAGCTTGTCATGCATTTGACGCATTTTAACGGCATTTTCATGAGCTGCAGCGTAAGCTGTTGCGTAACCGGCACCGATATTTTCAACTTCTTGTTTTTTAGTTAAGAAGATACGTGCGTCAGCTTCGTTGTTAGCTTCTAAAGCTTTCTTAGCTAATTCTTCGAATTTCTTCACTTCTGCTTCGTTCTCATCGACTTTACGTTTGCTGCGAGTTTCTTCGGCCATCACACTTGCGGTACTTTCTTTTACTTCAGCTAAGTCTTCTAACATATCACGTAAGTATTGGTCGATCATTTTCTCAGGATCTTCCATGCGGTCAATAATTGAGTTGATATTTGCACTGATAATGTCTTTAAATCTATTTAGTATAGCCATAATGTAATTCCTCCAAATTGTATATTATTTGTCTTCGTATTTTTTTGCTAAATCGTCTGCTTCAGAACTTTTTCCGAAAGTGTCAATCGGTTTACTCAACATATCTTCGGTACGTTTGGCTTCAATCGCTTCTTGTTGCTTACGTTTACGCCACCATAAGAATAGGATTCCAACGAGAATCACGCCACCAATTACTAGTAGGACAGGTATCCAAGGTGAGGTTGTTACATCCATAATTCGATCAGCTGCATCACGGAATGACTTGCTAAAGAATTCAGATGTGTTGAGATTCATGTCATAGTAATATCGGTCAATGTAATCTAATAGTATGTCAGCCGCTTCTCTATCAATCACTTGGTCAGCTTGGGAACCCGTGACATAATAAGTCGTGTAATTACTTGGTGTTCCTTCATAAAACATTAACAATAAGTGAGCTTCATCGGTGAATAATTCATCGTAAAGTTCATTGGTATATTCCTCTACTTCCGACATTGAAGCATTGTTTGAACCATTAATTTCAGTTGTAATATAGACGTGAGGCTGCACACCTGTTTTTTCATAGAAATGACGTAATCCATCATTCATAACGGTTTGGTTTTCAACCCAGTTAGCGTCATCGGTGTAATAATCCGTTTCATTGACTGAACCTGCTGGTAGTGGCTCACGTTCAACGGTTGAGCGCGTTACAGAAGTTTCAGAGCTGGATGAATTATTATTCGAACTCCCACCCATACCACCAAATATCATTGGTAATATGAACATGATGATTACACCAATAATAACTATTGAGATGAGTGTGCTTGAACAGCCACCGCCACCTCCGCCTCTATAAGGTCCTCCACCAAAGGAGCTTCTTCTGCGACGAGAACCCCATGAGTTAAAGATTGGTCCGGTTCGAATGACTGGACGAGAATTGTAACCTCCGCCGCCCCAAGAACCGCCACCACCCCAAGAGCCTCCGCCACGACTACCACCGAATGATCCGCCACCGCGTCCACCAGAACTACTGCGACCACCGCCACCACGAGACCCACCGAAGCCACCGCTGCGACCACCGCCGCCACCTCCGCGGCCTCCTCCTCTTGCCATAGACATCCCTCTCTTCCATTATTTCCATCATCGTTATCTTTATTTAAATATAGCATAAAGCGCTATCATCAATCAATTTTGAACCCTTTTACAAAGAAATTGTCACAATGTTTGACCATCCAAGCAGTTAAATATAAAATGAATAAGAATAAATAAAGTTTACGAGGAGAATGACAGTGAAATTAATTTCATGGAATATCGATTCACTTAACGCAGCTTTAACAAGTGACTCAGCGAGAGCAGAATTATCAAGAGCTGTACTAAAGACAATTAAAGATGAAGATCCAGATATAATAGCGATTCAAGAAACAAAATTATCAAGTAAAGGACCAACTAAAAAGCATTTAGAAATCTTGCAACAAGACGTGCCAGATTATACGATCGCTTGGAACAGTTCAAAAGAACCGGCCCGTAAAAGTTATGCAGGGACAATGTTCTTATTCAAAAACTTCCTTTCACCTAATGTTACATATCCAGAAATTGGTGCACCAAGTACCATGGATGCGGAAGGGCGTATTATTACACTTGAATTTGATGATTTCTTTATTACACAAGTATATACACCGAATGCTGGTTCGGGCTTAGTTCGTTTAGAAGAGCGTCAACAATGGGATATTAAGTATGCGGATTACTTAGCAAGCCTTGATAAAGAAAAACCAGTCATCGCAACAGGTGACTATAATGTCGCTCACAAAGAAATTGACTTGAAAAATCCTAAGAGTAACCGTCGATCAGCTGGCTTTACGGACGAAGAGCGTGAAGGGTTCACAAATCTATTAGCTCGCGGTTTTACAGATACGTTCCGTTATATTCACGGAGATGTGGAAGGCGTGTATTCTTGGTGGAATCAACGCGCGAAGACTAGTAAAATCAACAACTCAGGGTGGAGAATTGACTACTGGTTAGTAAGTGACCGAATTGCGGATAAAGTTCAAAAATCTGAAATGATTGATTCAGGAACTCGTCAAGACCACACGCCAACCTTGTTGGAAATTGATATTTAAAATGTATTATAATGACACATCAGTTTGTTTTATATTGGCTGGTGTGTTTTAGTTTAAAAGCTTATTGAAAAAAGGTTGTCTTACTGAGAAAATTTGAGATAATAGATGAGTAATCTTAATGAAGGAGCTTAAATTAATGAAATTTAAAATAAAATGGTGTTATTTTTTAATGACAATGGTTGTCTTGATAACTTTACCCGTTAAAACCATTGGAGCGATTGAGTTGATTGATACCGAACTCATTGAACCATTTAAATCTGATTTAACTGTAGAAGAATTAGTTGAAGCCTTGCCAGAGGATGCGTCTTTAGATGATCCAGCACTCATGCTGATCAACCGAGAAAACCGTTTGGAAGCAGATTTAGACATGGAATTTGCTTGGACAGGGACGGGACATGCCTACAACGCGAATATTTTCGAAGAGTTTAATGCTTTAATTACCGCAGCAGAACAAGCTGGATACTACTTTGAAACTGTCTCTGCTCACCGAACAATTGCCTATCAAGCAATGAACTTTGATAGTCGTTATAATATGTATATTGCGGATGGTTATAGTGATGCGGATGCCTTTTATATGACGGACATGTTTGTTGCCCCAGCAGATGCGACTGAACATTCGACTGGATTGGCTTTTGATTTACTTGGAACGGATTGGCAAGAATACGGACGTGATTTACACCAAGCCTACGGCCAATACGGTTCTGCGATTTGGTTAGCTGAGAACGGTCATGATTATGGCTTTATCTTACGCTACTTAGAAGGCAAAACACATATCACTGGTTACGAATACGAACCTTGGCATATTCGTTATGTAGGAGAAGACCACGCGACATTTATGTATGAACATGGTTTGACTCTTGAAGAGTACTTAGCTTTAATCAATTTAAGAGATACAGCTGAGGAATGATTATTTTCAATAAAAAATAAGGAGGTGCAGAATGGAAAACGTACCTAATTGCCCACAATGTCAGTCGGAATACACGTATGAAGATGGTGCATTATTCGTCTGTCCGGAATGTGCTTACGAATGGACTGCAAGTGAACAAGCAGACATCGAGGCTAGCGAAACAATTACAGATTCGAATGGGAATGAGCTTGCGGACGGTGATACAGTTATCGTTGTCAAAGATTTGAAAGTAAAAGGTTTCAAATCAGCGATTAAGCAAGGAACGAAAGTAAAGAACATTAAGTTAATTATTGATCCAGCCGATGGACATGACATTGATTGTAAGATTGATGGTTTCGGAGCGATGAAATTAAAGTCTGAATTCGTTAAAAAAGCATAAAGTTAAGCTTTACCTCACTGTTTAAAGTGGGGTATTTATTTAACAAAAAATAATGAGGTGAGCAAGTTGTTAAAGAAAATATTATTATTCGTTTCCGTGTTTTTATTGGCGGCGTGTAGCACATCTGAAGAATCTGTGCCAGTTATTGAAGAAGAAGAGACGACTCAAAGTGAGTCTGTTGAGAGTGAGACAGAGGAGTCTGTGACTGAAGAATTATCTCAAGACTATAGTCAATTCACTTCTATGGAAGAATTAGTGACGGCAACAATTCAAGAATTCGGTTTGAATCCAGAGGCTGTTTCAGTTGCCTATCATAATTACCAGACTGACACAGATTTTTTCTATAACGAGCGAACGCCAATGCTTGTTGGAAGTGTGACGAAAGTGGGTGTCGCAAGACTTTACGCAGATTTAATTGCCGATGGTGTGATGTCTTTTGAGACAGAGTTACCTTATAGTGACGCTTTGTTCGAGGAGGGTGCCGGTCCAGTGACGAATGGTGAGAAGAAGGCGTCATATCCTTTATATGAGTTGTTTTACAATTCATTAGCTCTGTCAGATAACACCGCTTTTAATATGCTTTTCTCTTATTACCAGCAAATTTATGGAAATGTGCAAGAGTCACTTTTAAATTTAAGCGGACTGTCGTTTGATCAAGCTGAGTATACAACGAATAATATGGCAGACGCCCAGATGATTTTGAATATTTTACTTCCCGTCGCCACTGAAGATAAATACAGTTATATTTTAACGTCACTTAGCGGGAACACCGAGGCAGAATATTTTAAAAAATACATCCAAGAAGGTATGTTCACAAAATACGGTAGTATCGGCGGGTCTCTTCACGACTCCGGTATTTATATGGAGGACGGCGAACCGGTCTATGCTTTAGTTGTCTTAACGAATGGCCAAGGAAATGTAGATGAATTTCTAGCGACGATGAACCTTAGAATGAATGAATGGGGCAAAATCCAACAACAAAACACCCAAACAGATTAGAATTATGTTAGAATACTATTAAAACTTTAAAAGCTGAGGGGGATTGTGTTTTGGAAAAAGTTAAATTAGTGGTCGCAATGTTAATCGTGGGGTCCATTGGGATTTTTGTTCATTTTATTCCGCTGCCATCTGCTGTGATTGCTTTGTTTAGAGCTGTTATCGGAACACTTTTCCTGCTCGGGGTTATGATTTTTAAGAAAACGAAGATTGATTGGGCTGTTGTTAAGAAAAATTCGATTTACTTAATTATTTCCGGAACGGCGATTGGTTTTAATTGGATTTTCCTATTTGAGGCGTATCAATATACAAGCGTCGCCGTCGCAACTTTGTGCTACTATATGGCACCCGCCTTTGTGGTATTATTAGCACCTTTTGTATTAAATGAAAAAATGACGATTTATAATCTCATGAGCACAGTTGCTGCCTTGTTCGGAGCGGTCTTGATTTCAGGTGTGTTTGGTGGGGTGCAAGTCAACTTAATCGGGGTCGGATATGGAATCGGTGCAGCAGTTCTGTATGCATGGATCATGATTTTAAATAAAAAGACTAAAGGCTTACCAGGATTAGAACTGACCTTCTTCCAATTGTTAGTTTCAGCAGTGGTGATGGTTCCATATGTGTTCCTGACCGAGGACTTAAGTGGATTGAGTTTCACGCCTTCCGTGCTAGGACTTTTGTTGATCGTCGGAGTTGTTCATACAGGCTGGGTTTACCAACTATTTTTTGAAGCCTTGAATAAATTGCCAGCTCAAACCTCATCACTCTTGAGCTACATTGATCCAGTTACAGCTATTATCCTATCGGCAGTATTGCTACACCAACCTCTAAGCACGATACAAATTGTTGGGACGCTGTTTATTCTAGGCTCGGCGGTCATGAATGAGGTATTTAACTTTAGAAAGCAGAGATCAAGTGTGCCAAAGCAGTCTGAGAATTTAATATAGAAGTTATAAACACTATTCTTGAATGGAATGGTGTTTTTTTATGCTTGCGGGGCGTCGTGACCTGGCGCGACGCTACGCATTTTCGTTTGCGGACTGTCGCGCCGGCTCACGACGCTCCACATTTTCATTTGCGTACTGTCGCGCCGGCTCACGACGCCCCGTATTTTCATTTGCGTACTGTCGCGCCGGCTCACGACGCCCCGTATTTTCATTTGCGTACTGTCGCGCCGACTCACGACGCTCCGCAAGTCTAAATCCCCCAAAAACCCGACTAAATTCCATAATGACTATCCTTACATATAAAAATAATCATTCAATCCAATTCATGAAATGTTTTTTGGTTAACAATATAATAATAGCTAAATTTGCTTCTCAAATAAAAATAATAAAAAATTAACATTATTCATTTTGATATTTGAATAATTTATGGTAATCTCAATATATAAAGGTAAAGAATATAAGGGTTTACAAATGAAGGAGTTACACCGATACATAGAGATAACGAGGATAAATATAAGTATTGAAATTAATCTTTACCTTATACATAAGGTGAAAATTATAGAAAATATTTTTGGTCTTTCTCGAATAAAATTTTGAGAAAGACTTTTTTCGTTCACAGAGTATTCATACAATTCTAATAGGATTGAAAAGGATATAGAATTGAACAAGCCTCTTCCTGTACATGGTTTTCATTTTAAAGCAGTCTTATATTTAAAATTTAAGCGTGAAAGTAAGGAGGAGGTTGTTGTGAGCAAAAAGGATTCCCAGGAAAAGCAGGAAAGAAATAATAAGACAATTCGCGCTTTAGCCCAGTTCTCGCATATTGGTGTTGTCATTGCCGCTTCGATATTTATTGGTGTTATGATTGGTAAATATTTGGATGCATTTTTAGGAACATCGCCATGGTTTTTATTAATATTTTCTTTACTAGGAATTGGAGCAGCCTTTAAATCTTTATTAGATATTCCAAAAGAAGAAGAGAAAAAGAAATGATGAAAGGGGAGTGACATGTTGAAACTGACTTATATTGCTAAGCGAATGATTTACTCTATTCTGATTATTGCACTTATTGGTATTGTCGGATCAGTATTATTTTACCAGTCATTGGAATTTCTTCCGTTTTTATGGGGAGTGATCCTTGGATCGTTAACAAGTATAGTGAAAGTGGTTCTTTTAGATAAAGCGGTGGATAAAGCACTCTCGATGGATAACAAGAAAGCGAAAAATTATGTTGGCTTACAACATATACTCAGACTGTTTCTTTCTGGGGTTGTGCTTGTATTGGGAGCAGTTGTACCACAAATTAACCTCTGGGGTGTTGTTTTAGGGATTCTTGCTTTTCAGCTTTCTGTATACACCGTTCGAAATGTAAAAAACGCAAAATAAAATATAGGAGGTGTAGCTTATGGGATTAAATATTGAAAACTACGGCGTCCTCAATATTGGTGGCGTTGAAATTTGGATCACCGAAACGATTGTCAACACATGGATTATTATGATTCTACTAACAATACTGGCACTTTTCGTCCGATTCAAACTCAACAGTTTCAAGAAGGTACCACGAGGTTTTCAAAATGTGATCGAAATTGTTGTAGAGATGTTTGATAATTTTGCAGGTGGAATGTTAGGAGTCAACTTATCGTATATATCTCCGTGGTTCTTTATGATATTTGTCTTTCTACTCACCAGTGCGTTACTTAGCGTCTTTGGTTTAAGAGCACCGACTGCGGACTGGGCAACAACCTTTGCCTTTGCACTCGCCACGTTCGTATTAATGATTGGAATGGGATTCAAACATCGAAAAGGGGATTACTTAAAGACCTTCTTCGAACCACACTTTATCTTCTTCCCACTGAATTTAATTGGGGAGTTGGCTAAGCCAGTGTCACTGAGTTTCCGTTTGTTCGGGAATATGCTTTCGGGAACAATTATCTTAACACTGTATTATTCACTGACGCCCTTATTCGTACAATTTGGGATACCGTCTTTATTACACGCATTCTTTGACGTTGTTTTCGGAGCACTACAGACATATATTTTCGTAATTATTAGTTTAATGTATGTCAAAGGGGCAGCAGAATAGCCTCGGTAAATTTGGGAATAATTTTATAAAAATACAAAAATATAATGGAGGAATTAACACATGGGAGATTTAGCACTAATTATGGCGGTTGCGCACATCGCAGCAGCAATTGCACTATTAAACGGATTACTAACAACATTTGGACAAGCAAGAATTGCGGCACAAGCAATTGAATCAATGGGGAGACAACCAGAAGCAGCAGATGATATTCGTTCAACAATGTTTATCGGTTTAGCGATGAGTGAGACGTCAGGTATCTATGGACTTTTAATCGCAATTATCATGCTATTCGCAAATCCGTTAGTAGACATCTTTATTAACCTAATGTAATTATGCACTGCATACTGAAAAAGGAGGTCATGTGAATTGAATAACTTAATCATTCTTTCGACCCAAGCAGTTCCTGAAGGACGCGTGTTTGGTCTGGATGGGCAAACACTAATTCAAATAGGTGTTCAGTTATTAAACGGGATTATATTAGCCATTGTATTAACTTACGTATTATATAAACCTGTGAAAAGCTTTTTGGATAAGCGTACTAATAGTATCGAAGCGGACATCGAGCATGCTGAACGCATGTCAAAAGAAGCGGATGCTACAATTTCAGAATATAATAAAAAAATCGAAGACATTGAGGAAGAACGACTAAAACTTTTAGATGAAAGTCGGGCACAAGCTGACGAAGAACGCAAAGAAGTCCTCAAGCGGGCACAAGTTGAAGCCGATGATATTAAATCAGCAGCCCTCTTAAGAATCTCAGCGGACCGTGCGCGCATGGAAGAAGAAATGCGTCTTCAATCGATTGAAATGGCCAACTTAATGGCGAGTCAATATTTATCTGAACAAATGGATGACGAAGCACAATCCGAATACTTCGAAAAAATGCTCTCTAGGATGGAGGAGACATCATGGTCCAAGTAGTGAATCGTTACTCTAATGCAATGTTAGAACTACTCAATGAACAAGATGACATAGAGAAAAGTTTAAACCAAGCAACTTTCATCCGAGATTCGCTTGATTACCAAGAAATTAAAGGCTTTCTGGAGAATCCAGATATACCTAATGTCGAAAAGAAAGCCCTTATCAAGAATAACTTTGAAGGAAAACTAGACGATCACTTTATGGGGTTTTTAGAATTACTCATTAGAAAAAGTCGAGAATCACTGATTGTGCCAGTCTTGACAGATCTCATCCATCAATTAAATAAACAATTGGGAAATATGGAAGCTTATGTCGTATCAGCGACAGCCCTAAGTGAAGACCAAAAAGCATCCTTAGTTAAAGCACTAACGGATAAATTAGATACAAAAATTCATTTGAAATGCTCGGTTGACCCTCAAGTTTTAGGAGGGTTTTCTGTATTAGTAGATGGACAAATCTTTGATAGTACTGTCCGAACTGAACTAAATAAAATGACAGAACGTTTGAAGAGAGGAGACTATCGTGGCAGTTAAATCTAATGAAATAAGTAATGTAATTAAAGAACAAATCAAAGCATATTCTACCAAAATGGAATTTATCGAAGCCGGAACTGTAACACAAGTGGGTGACGGTATTGCACAAGTATATGGTTTAGAAAGTGCTAAAAGTGGTGAGCTATTAGAATTTCCAAACGGCGTTCAAGGAATGGCTCAAAACTTAGATGAAGACAGTATTGGTGTTATTATCATGGGTTCCGATGCTGGAATTAAAGAAGGTGATTCGGTTAAATTAACCGGACGCATGGCAGAAGTGCCGGTTGGAGATGGTATGTTAGGACGTGTTGTGAATGCCTTAGGTGAGCCGATCGATGATAAAGGACCGATCGCAGCAGACGGACACCGCCTCATTGAAAGCCCAGCACCAACAGTTATTATGCGTAGCGAAGTGAATCAACCCCTTCAAACGGGAATTAAAGCAATTGACTCGCTCGTTCCAATCGGAAAAGGCCAACGTGAGTTAATTATTGGAGACCGTGAAACCGGTAAGACAGCAATCGGAATTGACACAATAATCAATCAAAAAAATACTGGCGTACATTGTGTCTACGTAGCGATAGGACAAAAAGCGTCGACAGTTGCCCGTATTATTAAAACTTTAAATGAAGCAGACGCAATGGATTATACAACCGTCGTTGTTTCAACTGCAAGTGATCCTGCGCCCTTACAGTATATTTCACCCTATGCAGGAACAGCAATCGCGGAAGAATGGATGAATAATGGGAAAGACGCTTTAATCATTTATGATGATTTATCAAAACACGCCGTTGCTTACCGATCAATTAGTTTACTTCTAAAGCGTCCACCTGGACGTGAAGCCTATCCTGGTGATGTATTCTACTTACACTCGAGATTATTAGAACGAGCAGCAAGCATGAGTGAAGAACATGGTGGAGGAACATTAACAGCCTTACCGATTGTAGAAACACAAGAGGGAGACATTTCTGCTTATATTCCAACAAACATTATCTCCATTACTGATGGACAAATTTATCTAGAATCTGATCTATTCAACCACGGAATTCGACCTGCGATTAACCCAGGTTTATCCGTATCACGTGTGGGTGGGTCGGCTCAGATTCCAGCAATGAAGAAAATTGCCGGACCACTGAGAATTGAGTTTGCTCAATACAATGAACTATCAGTCTTCTCGCAATTTGGGACTGATTTAGATAAAGACACTTTAGCACGACTCGAACATGGTGAGCGTATTATGGAAGTATTAAAGCAAGGTCAATACAAACCAATGAAAGTTGAGAATCAAGTCTTAATTTTCTATGCATTAAGCCAAAGGCATTTAACAGACATTGAAGTAAACCGCGTCTTAAAATTTCAAAATGATTTCTTGAGATATGTTGAAAAGAATCATAAAGATATCCAAACAGAAATCCGCACGACCGGATTAATTTCAGATGAGTTAGCTGAACGAATTGATCAAGTTATCGCAAAGGTAAAAGAACAGTATAATTATAGTTAGGGGGACTACGATTTGGCTTCAATGAGAGATATTAAAAATAGAATCGAAAACGTCAGTTCCACTGAACAATTAATTAAAGCGATGGATACAATTGCCTCGACGAAACTTCATAAGGCACGCCTTCAATTGAATGGCGTCCGACCTATGTATAATGGTTTGAAAGAACAAGTCGAAGAAATTGGCGAAAGAGAAGATGCCCTAAATCACGCTTTCTATGAAGAACGTGAAGTGAAAAATTCGCTGTACGTTGTCATGACAAGCAATCAAGGTTACGTAGGGTCTTATAATTCCGCAGTTTTAAACGCAGCTTTAGAACACATGGATGACGGTCGCGAAGAAAAGATACTATCCATAGGGACAAAGGCACTCAGTTACTTTAGAAAACGTGAGAAAAATATCGTGCGTAAAATTACTGATGTAGCGGATTCGCATGTATATTATGGTTCCCAAGAGATAGCGCAATGGATTACAAATCAATACTTAACTGAAGAAGTTGATGAAGTGTATATTGTTTATTCAAAATTCGTGAATGTGTTAACACATGAGCCAAAAGTTGAAAAAATATTACCCATTAAGTCTAACTTTACTTATCTCGGTTACGAAAGTGATCGTGAATATGAACCAAGTATCAGTTCAGTCATTGACCACCTTGTTCCATTATATCTACATATGAACATATTTAGAGCATTCTCAGAAGCCCATACTAGTGAACAATCCGCCCGTATGGTTAATATGGATTCGGCTGGGAAAAATGCATCCGAACTGATTCGAGAATTAACGCTATCGTACAACCGTCAGCGCCAAGGAGCAATTACACAAGAATTGAGCGAAATAGTAGGAGGTACAAATTTTGACTAAAGGTGAACAATATGGCTAAAAAAAATATAGGAAAAATCACTCAAATTATTGGAGCCGTTATCGATATTCAATTCGATGAACTACCAGCTTTATATAATGCGATTGAAATAGAATTAGAAGAAGACAAAATCATTGTCGAAGTCATGCAACATTTAGGTGACCATGCTGTGCGTTGTATTGCGATGCATCCAACAGATGGTCTAGAACGTGGAATGGAAGCCTTAGATACTGGTGCACCTATCAGTGTTCCAGTAGGGGAAGAAGTTTTAGGACGTATGGTGAACGTATTAGGTGAACCCATTGACGCAAAACCACCCATCGAATCTAAAGAAAAATGGTCAATCCACAGAGAACCCCCTGCATTAACCGATATCGTAGCTCAACCTGAAATCTTAGAGACAGGAATTAAAGCCATTGACTTGCTTTGTCCATTCTCAAAAGGTGGTAAAATCGGGTTATTCGGTGGTGCCGGAGTAGGTAAAACAGTACTAATTATGGAATTAATTAATAGTATTGCGAAAGAACACGGCGGTTATTCAGTATTCGTTGGAGTTGGAGAGCGTACTCGTGAAGGAAACGACCTTTACTACGATATGCAAAACTCAGGCGTTATTGATAATACAGCCTTAGTCTTTGGACAAATGAACGAACCTCCTGGAGTTAGAATGCGTGTTGGTTTAACAGGCCTAACGATGACAGAGTACTTCCGTGATGAGAAACAGCAAGACGTATTATTATTTATTGATAATATCTTCCGTTTTGTTCAAGCAGGTTCAGAAGTTTCTGCCTTATTAGGACGTACGCCAAGTGCTGTAGGTTACCAACCAACACTTGCCAACGAAATCGGATCTTTACAAGAACGAATCACTTCAACAAAATCAGGTTCAATTACATCTGTTCAAGCAATTTATGTTCCAGCAGATGACTTTACTGACCCAGCAACTGCGACAACGTTCTCGCATTTAGATGCTGTCACGGTCTTATCAAGATCTGTGGTAGAACAAGGTATTTACCCAGCGATTGATCCACTAGAATCTTCTTCACGCTCACTAGAAGCAAGTATTGTTGGTTCTGAACATTATCAAGTGGCTCAAGCTGTAAAAAATATCTTACAACAATACAAAGAATTACAAGATATTGTAGCAATCTTAGGAATGGACGACTTATCAGAAGACGATAAGAAAATCGTCAGCCGTGCAAGAAAAGTACAACAATTCTTGTCACAACCATTCTATGTTGCAGAGAAATTCACTTCGATTCCAGGTCGTTACGTAACAATTGAAGAAACACTTCAAGGCTTCAGAGAAATTATTGAAGGCGAGCACGACGATATACCAGAAGGCTTCTTCTTGAACGTTGGTTCAATTGATGAAGTGGTTGAAAAGTATAGAAATAGTCAAGGTGAGTGAAATGGCTGAAACTCAAGAAAATATTGATAAAAAGAAACTAACATTAACGATCACAACGCCTCGTGGCGTGAAATTCGTTGAGGAAGCGGATATGGTTATTATGCGTACGATTGACGGTAATATGGGTGTGTTACCAGGTCATGCGCCCGTTTCGACGACCTTAGGCGATGGTGTGCTTCGAATTATGAATAATGGTTTCGAAAAGCAACTCGCTGTCTTTGGTGGTCATGTTAATATCTCTGATAATGCGATCAATCTTTTTAGTACAATAGCTCAAAGACCAGATGAAATTGATGTGGCGAGAGCAGAAGAGGATCGTAAGGAAGCGTTAGCTGCCGTAGAAGAAGAGATTGAAGAAAATATGACGAAACGTTTAGAATTAATGCAGTTCCGTGCTTTAGTTCGTTTACGTGTGAGTCAAAATGAATTCTTCGAAGATGAGGATGAGTCTGATGAAGAAGATGAAGATTAATAAATCCAAAAAAATAGCCGAGTCAGTCACTTTATAATGTGATCTGACTCGGTTATTTTTTGTTATATATTAAAGTGATTTAACAGCGTCATTAACGGCCTTGTCGCCAGCTAAGACTTCGAATTCTTTCTTGATTGAGTTGTCGTTTTCTAAGACGGCTACAAGAGTGCGGGCAACATCTTCACGTGGAATCTCATTGATTTCAAAGTCTGTTCCTACTTTAATGTTTCCAGTACCGCTTTCGTCTACAAGAATACCTGGGTGAACGATAGTCCAGTCTAATTCTGTACGGTTTTTCAACCATTCATCTGCATAGTTCTTAGCGATGGTGTATACTTGCAGGGAATTTTCTTTTTCCATTTCTTCGCGTCCAGTACGGAACGTGCTGACCATTACGAAGCGTTTAACACCAGCTTGTTCGGCAGCTGTCATTACTTTGATTGCGCCGTCTAAGTCGATTTTCACGGTCTTATCTAAGCCTTTTCCTCCGGCACCCGCACTGAATATCACTGCGTCCATGCCTTTAGCGGCTTCGGCTAATTCGTCGATGGAATTCTTAGCTAAGTCGAGTAACACTGTTTCAATGCCTCGTTCTTCAAAGAAACTTTCTTGTTCAGCCTTACGTATCATGGCTGTTTCTTGAATGTTTTCATGGTCTTTGACTATTTCAGCAAAGTGTCTAGCGACTTTACCATTTGCTCCTACTACTAATACTTTCATTAAAAAACTCCTTTCAAAAGCTTTTAACCTAATGTATCTTCTACCTAATCTTAACAACAACGCTTTTTGTTTACAAAGAATTGGATTGTGAGGGGGAGTTGGTTTGAGCTGATTGCAGAGAGAATGATTCGGTGACCGTAGTGGAACGCCTTCAGCTAATCACTTCGGCTAAAGCCTTGTGATTGAGCTTCCGTCTCGCTCTGCTACTGAATCCATACGTCGCTACCGCTCCTATGGCTTCATGTGCGCACAGTCGTCCTAATACTACGGTACCTCATCATTCTCTCTTTCATCAGCTAACTAAATTATATTATTTTAACATTAAGCTAAAGTTATATATGAATTGATATTGAAGTGACTGAGGAAATTCATGTGCCATGCAAAAGGACGATCTACCGCATTAGATTCTGTGCGAACGTTAGTGAGCTACAGAAGCAATAGGTAGGCGAGTCGGAAGCTCCTTTGTATAAATACGATAGTGTTTATACAAAAAGCTACAGACGTTCCCATGGCTACAATGAATTTCCACTGGAACGAAAATATCGATGAATCACCTCATGTTCTAAATAATTCAGTTGTATGTTAAACTATTTAAGGATAAAAAATGATTTTAGAAGAAAGGGCGTATTTTGTGCAGTTAGAAGCATCATTACAGGAGCATTTTGGGTATTCTTCCTTTCGCCCTGGGCAAAAAGAAATAATAAACACAATATTATCTGGACAAGACACATTAGGAATTCTACCAACCGGGGGCGGGAAGTCAGTATGTTACCAACTCCCGGCTTTAATGTTGCCTGGCTTAACCGTAGTGATATCACCGTTGATTTCATTGATGAAAGATCAAGTGGACACGTTGACGCAACAAGGTGTTCAAGCAGCTTATTTGAACTCGACCATCAGTAGTGAAGAGTTCCAAGACATTATTCAACAATTGCGACAAAGAACTTTGAAGATGTTGTATGTCGCACCTGAACGGTTAGAAAATCCTAGTTTCCAAGCATTTTTGAGCAAACAAAATATCTCATTATTTGCTGTAGACGAGGCGCACTGTGTGTCTCAATGGGGCTTTGATTTTAGACCAAGCTACCGAAACATTACACAATTTATTAACCAATTGCCTCAAAGACCAAGAATGGCCGCTTTTACCGCAACCGCAACGAAACGAGTACAAGACGATATTGTCGCTCAATTAGAATTAGAAGAACCTGGTGTGTTCATTAATTCCTTTGACCGACCAAATATTAAATTTTCAGTCGTCGAACCTAATAATCGCTTAGCGACTTTGCATAGTTTAATTAATCACGACGAGGCGATTATTATTTATGCCAGCACGCGTAAACAAGTCGACAAGTTGCATATAGAATTAAAGCAAGAAGGCTATGCCGTGAATAAATATCACGCGGGGATGGAACACGACCAAAGACAACAATCTCAGTCTGAGTTTATTAATGATGAGTGTAATATTATTGTTGCTACAAATGCTTTTGGAATGGGAATTGATAAGACGGACGTTCGGAAAGTGATTCACTTTAACTTGCCGAAAGATTTAGAAAGTTATTATCAAGAAGCAGGTCGTGCGGGACGAGACTCATTAGATGCGGAAGCGATTCTTTTATATCACTCACAAGATATTATGACCAATAAGTTCTTAATTGCGCAAAGTAATGATGAATTAGCTCACCGCCGATTAGAAATGATGATACAATACGCAAGTTTCACGGGTTGCTTACGGAATTTTATCTTAAGATATTTTGGCGAATTCCCTAATGAACCGTGTGGAAATTGTTCAAACTGTATGGGTGAAATGCGTCAAATCGATGTGACAAAAGAAGCTCAGATGATCTTATCGTGTATGCTTCGAATGAAGCACCAATTTGGGATGACGATGATTATTGATGTTCTGCGTGGAAGTCAGAATCAACGAGTCTTAGATAATCGCTTTGACGAGCTATCGACTTACGGCATTATGAAGACTTATTCCGTTCAACAAATTCGCGATATCATCTCAGCCTTATTGGCGTATCAATATATCAGCGTAACTGAACATCGCGGTTTATATGCGACTGAAGCGTCTAAGATGCTTTTAATGGGTCAAACGTCTTTAACGATTAAAGAACGTAAATACTTGAAAGCTTCAACGAGCCGCAGACGAACAGTATCTAAAAATGTTAACCCGGATCTGTATGAACAATTACGTCAAGTTCGGGCACAATTGGCCAAAGAAGAGGGGATGCCGGCTTATATTATCTTCTCTAATAAATCCTTGGAAGATATGGCGAGTCGTATGCCGAATACTTATGAAGAATTCCTTGATGTTGAAGGAGTTGGCTCGGTTAAAGCCGAGAAGTATGCGGGTTATTTCTTGCCAGCGATTCAAGAATATTCGTCTTCGAATCCGAATGCGACAGTCGAATCGGAACCGCACCGTGAAAGTGTTGAGACACAAAGTAGTGGCGGCCAATCGAGTTATCATCTGAGTGCTCAGTACGCAGAGCGTGGACTGACGCCTTTAGAGATTGCGATTGAACGTAATATCACTGAAGCAACTGTCTTGTCGCATCTGACTCAAGCTGCGGAGCAAGGGGATTTGGAAGTGTTTGACGCGGATGTGTCATCGTATATTAAGAACCAAATCAAGCAGGCGATTCGAAAAGTTGGAACCAATTCACTGAAAGATATTAAAGAGGCTTTGCCTGATAAGATAAGTTATGATGATATAAAATACGTCCTGATTGATTATTTAGTAAATAATATTTAATAAAAAGCACGCATCTAAGGAGCAGTAATGAGGTGACCCCCGTAAAGTTAGAGTTAAAAATCTAACTTTACGGGGGTCGTTTTTGTGTCACAAAAGTATTCATATAAATATCAAAATACGTTTAATCTCAAATCGAACTACTCTTTTAGAAATTTACTCATCACCACTGCAACATTCAGAATTGATCGTTAAGTATTACTCCAGATTGCCAACTCTACTTATAATATTTGAACTCAATAAAGATTTCGTCATTATAACGTATATTTTTGTTAGACGTTGTAATAGATAACCATGGGTTTGGAATCTTATTCCGCAACAAGGTCGCTTCTAAACGTTTCTACATACCCTCGTCCATACATCGCCCGATTCACTATGAAGTTGAATACAATCTCTGTGATTAGATAAAGTCTGGCATTATGCATTCAAATTTTAAGTTAATAAAACAGTTGATGAAAGGTTCTATCACATAATTTTCTTCTCTTTTTAATTAATATTCGTAGCCATCGAACCAATGTTTCGTTTTATTTGAAAATTTGACTAATAATAGCATAACAGGAACCTCTACTAATACTCCTACAACGGTTGCTAAAGTTGCACCAGAATTTAATCCAAATAATGCTATTGAGACAGCTACAGCAAGTTCAAAAAAGTTACTTGTTCCAACCATAGCTGCGGGTGCTGCTATTGAAAAAGGCAATTTACAAGCTTTAGCACCACCATAACCAAGGAAAAATATTACTATATTTTGAACAATTAACGGAATAGCAATTAATAAAATATGGAATGGATTACTTAGAATTCGTTCACCTTGGAATGAAAAGATAATAACTAAAGTTAGTAGTAAACCAATCCGTGTGGTCCCATCAAATTTATTCACAAAATCTTTTTCAAAATAATCATCACCTTTTTTCTTGACCACGTATTTTCGAACAATAATTCCTAGAGCCAAAGGGATTACAATGAATACAAAAATAGAGAGTAAAAGTGTATTGATAGGGACCGAAACGTTACCAATACCCAATAAAAGTGCCACAATTGGAGCATATAAAAAGAGAACAATGATATCATTTATAGATACTTGCAATAAGGTGTATGCTGGATCACCTTTGGTTAGTTCACTCCATACAAATACCATAGCTGTACAAGGTGCTGCCCCTAAAAGAATCGCACCAGCTATGTACTCATTGGCTAGTTCGGGACTTAAAAACGGTTTAAATACCACCAAAAAGAAAAAGGCAGAAATTGCATACATGGTAAATGGTTTAATTAGCCAGTTTACTACTGTAGTTAAGATTAATCCTTTTGGCTTTCTTGTTGCATTTACAATACTGCTAAAGTCAATTTTTAACATCATTGGAAAAATCATTAACCAAATTAAAATAGCTGTTGGAATTGATACGTTATAATACTCAAATTGACTTAAAAAATTAGGTATTGCAGGAACAAATTGCCCTAGCGCTACACCAATAATCATTGATAAAGCAACCCATAAACTTAAATAACGTTCCCAAAGCCCAATCCCATTTTCTTTATTCGATACATTTTCTTTTAAAGCTGTTTCTTTCATTATTTTCATCCAATAATAATAGTATTTAATCTTTTAATGAGAAACAAAAGAAGATAAACTCTTACTTCTTTTCCCTTAACAACATCCAGTGGAACCACAATCGCTCTCACCAGATTGGTCTGTTACCATAAAACGTACACCAGTATATTCAGCAATTTCATCAAGAGTTGGATAAGCTCCAGCTTTCTTCACTTTGCCATTCAATACTGTGATTGGCAAAGCAGCAGAATTCTCTTTCTGTAAAATAGTACTAACGGTTTCATTACTTACAAATTGCACAGGATTGTCAGTCAAATTGTATTGATAAGCTTGATATCCATCAATAGTATTTAATGCATTGATGAGAGATGTAATTAGCATTTGATTTTCATCCACTGATGAGCCACAACCTCCACTACTGCAGCACATAGCGGGTTCAAATATCTCTAATTTGTTCATATTTTACCTCTTTTTCTAAAATAAATTTCGCACCTCAAACATTTTTCTTATTGAATCGCTTCTTTAACCAGTTGAATACCTAAATATTCACTAATTTCTTCATTCATTGGATAAGCACCGGTTTTAACAATTTCTCCATCTAATACAGTAATTGGAAGAGAGTCTTGTCCTTCATTTTGCATAGTGTCTATGACGTTTTGATTTCGTACAAACGAATTAGGATTGGAAGCAAGATTGTAACGGATCATCATCACATCGTCTTCTTCTTTCACTTGTTTCATCACACCCGTAATACGTAATAAATCCTCGTCTACAGAAGGACCACAAACTCCGGTACTACAGCATAGGGCAGGTTCATAAATGGCTAACTTTTTCATATTGATCTTCCTTTTCATTTATTGTTGTATGACAAATACATCTTTCAGAACTTGAGAAAACACTTTGAAGGATTTCTGTTATCTCGGTAGCTAATTCTCGATTCAGCGAATAATGATGCCAAATTCCTATTTTTTCTGTAACAATTAAATCCGCATCTCTTAATACTTTTATATGATGGGAGAGAGTTGGTTGAGTAAAATCAAAGTGTTCAAGCAAATCACAGGCACATAAAGTATCGCAGGATAGTAAATCGAGTATCTTTACTCGATTTGGATCAGATAAAGCTTTCATTTTTTCAGCAAATAATTCATAATTCATTTTTATTCTCCTTTGAGATTAAACAATTGTAGCAAGAACATCCTCTTTTAACTCAATAGGACTCCAGTCGATGACCGCAAAATGCCCTTTTGATAATCCATCGACACGTTGGATCCATTCTTCTTCCGATTTTGCGCGAGCTAACAATGTTTTATTCGTAGTCCCTGTTGATAATAAACTGTTATTAACCACCCACCAAGTATGTGCAATACCTGCACGGTCTAAATCTTCTTGTAAACGAATCGATTCATAGACAGGTGTATTTTCAGGTAATGTCACCATGACCACTTCTGTTTGGTTGTGATCTTGTAAAATAGGCAGGAGTAGGGTAATTGATTCTGGTACTTCTCCAGAAGTTCGCTCCACCTCTTGGGCGTAACTTTGAGAAGATTCTAAAAGTAAAAGTGTGTGTCCCGTAGGCGCAGTATCAATAACCACCACATCTGCTTCCGTCATCGAAACAATTTCAGCGAATTTTCTGAATACTGCAATTTCTTCTGTACAAGGTGAGTTTAGATCTTCTTCTACATAAGCTAAGTCCTCTTCCGACATTGATTCACGCGCTTTAGCTAAAACTTCATTTTGGTAAAGCTCTAACTCTTTTTTCTCATCAATATGGCTAACCCCAAGAGTATCTGATTCATGCACAATATAATTTAAGTGAGCTGCAGGATCGGTCGTTGTTAAATGAACTTTTTTACCTTTTTCTACAAGGCCTTTCGCAATGCTGGCTGCGATGGTTGTTTTCCCAACGCCACCTTTACCCATTGTAAAGACGACTCGTTTGTTTGTGTTGTGTAAATCATCGATAACAGTTTGTAAGCGTGGGTATTCCTGATCCTGCACTTCTTCATGACTGATTTCAGGTTGTTCTTCACTAAGTAATAAACCGATACTTTCGATACTTGCAAGATTGTAAGGTCTTAATGGAATTTCAAAAAGAGGTAAGTTTTTAAGATTTTCAGGCATTTGGTTTAATGCATCTTGTTGAATTTCATAGTATGTTTGAGAAATCGTATCTGTCGGATTTTCTAAAAGGCCATTCACAATAAGTTTCTGGTTTTCAACCCCTAATGCTCGTAATTCTTCGGACGCACGATTGGCTTCGACTAATGGTCCTTCTTGCGGGCGAGTTACGAGTAGTAAAGTTGTCATTTCAGAATTAGCAAGTGTTTCTACTGCCAAACTATAACTTTCTCTCTCTTCATCTAAACCAGATAATTGACCCATACAGCTTGTGCCAGTTGTATTTTCATCAAAGAAGTTTGTCCAAGCAGAAGGTAATTGTAAGAGTCTTAATGTATGGCCGGTAGGCGCTGTATCAAAAATGATATAGTCGTATTGGTCAGATATATCAGGGCTTGTTAAGAATTTTGCGAACTGATCAAAAGAAGCAATTTCTGTCGTACATGAACCACTTAATTGTTCTTCCATATTTTGTACCGCAGAGTCTGGCAGAATTCCGCGATAAGGACCCACAATAGATTCTTTATATTCTTCTGCAGCACTGACTGGATCAAAGTTAGCGACGGTTAAGCCAGGAATTTCTTCAATTTCTGTTCCGTTATCATCTAATTCTCTTTCAAAAACATCTTGTAAATTACTGGCAGGGTCTGTACTCACTAATACAACTTTGAAACCTTCATTCGCTAATTGAATAGCTGTTGCGCTAGCGGCTGTTGTTTTCCCAACGCCACCTTTACCTGTATAGAATAAATACTTTGTATTAATATGCTCTTTTGGATTAAAAATTTCCATTCTGTTTTCCACTCCTTTGTTAAACGATTTGGACGAAATGATTGATTTAGTTTCTACAATCAACTAAGGGCTTATATTGATGATTGTATATGTATCGAATATATAGGTACCTATCTATGTATTCGATACAAATCAACCTATATGATGCAAGAAAACTTGCAATAATTCTCTAAATTTCATATACTTTATTCACATAGATACCTGTCAATGTATTAAATATAGATGGGTCTCTATGCTTTGTCAAGTAATCTTATCATTTTTATTTACTTCATTTTGTTGAAGGGTCATTAGGGATACTTATTGAGAGTGACACCTATTTATCCCCCTTTCATTCAACTTTAAGTAAATAATAAATGAATACAAAACTATCATGAGGAGCATTACAAATGAAGAAAATATTTTACGAGGACATTAATAACCAACAACTGGTTGATGTTCGAACTCAACATGGGTACCAAGAGGGACATATTAAAAACTCTCTCAATCTTAACCCAAGTAACTTTAAAACTTATGCAACTTATTATCTCGATGTAAATCAATCCATTATTTTTATCATTGGTTCTGAGGACGAAGCTCAACTAGCAGAACTCACTGGGGTGACTGATGAATTAGGTTTTAATCAAAAGAATGGTTATCTTTTGATAGATGAAGTACCCAAAGATGGCTTACAGACAACGGAAACTATCCCTGCTGAAGATTTCCTGAATAAATCAGATGATTTTATATTACTTGACGTCAGACATCCAGACGAAATTACACGGCCAGCACCTGAAAAAAAATTGGTCAATATTCCATTTGAGGATTTAGTCAATGATTATCAATCACTGGATACGAGCAAACAAATTTTTACGCTTTGTGGATCTGGTAACCGAAGTACTGCAGCGGCTTCTTTCCTTGAATCAAAAGGATTAAATCCTAAAGTTATTGAAGGCGGAATGAAAGCCATTCAAGAAATTGGTAAATAATAAATTATAAAAAGTTTTCAAAAAAATGGCTTTGCAGATCCTTACAGGTATTGCAAAGCCTTTTTCTTAGTTTATTGTCGATAAAGATTGCTGTAACAAGCATTTAGAAGGCATTTTAAATCAAGAGCAAGGTAATTGTGAGGTGACCCCCGAAAGTTAGATTTTTAACTCTAACTTTTGGGGGTCACCTCAAAGCTTCTTTTTTTAACTATTCGGAATTACCACAAAAACTTCAGCTGGGAAACCAGGTGAGTCTTTAATATGCGGAACAGCTACAAAGATAATGCTACCGACGGCAGGGACTTGATCAAGATTAGCTAGTAATTCTACTTGGTATTTATCTTCGGCCAACCAATAGTATTGTGCATCTAAGAAGCCTTGTTCAGCTGCGTCTACACCACTATCCGTGTTTAATGTCTCATGTCCGATGGCAGTGACTTTACGTGTGCGACTTAAGAATTCTAAAGCCGGAATTGACCATCCTGGTGTATGCTCAACACCTTCATTGTCTTTATTTAAGAATGCATCTGGGTCATCAAAGCGTTTGTACCAACCACTTGAGAAGGCCACGAAGCTCCCTTCAGGAATTTGACCGTATTTTTCTTCAAAGTCTTTAATATCGTCAACGGTCACCGCATAGCCCGGATTGTCTTTTACTTTGTCTTCTAGGTGAATGACGTAAAGTGGTAAGATGCGTTCATTTTGTGGGATGTCTTGTAGCGTTCTTTTTCCTTCAGCAAAATGGCTCGGTGCGTCAATATGAGTCCCGTGAGAAGAACCGATAGTATATTCAAGTGAGTGCACACGGTCTTCTTCCATTTTTGAAATTTGTTTCTCTTGAAGTGGATTAAATGTATGATAAATTGGAATTTGATCATTCACTTCATGTGTTAAGTTTACCCATTTGTAACCTTTCAAATCTTGTAGTAATTGATGTAGTGCATGCATTTGTATCACTCCTATATTGTTATTTACTTAATTTTACTTATTAACTTAGGTAAAAGCAACGCAAACCACTATTGTAGAGCATTTTTAAGAAAGAGGGAACTTTACTATGTCCTATTTAAAAGTTGAAATTTTTATACCAGCAGAAAATTCTGAAGAATTAATCACCGCACTAAACCAAGCAGGGCTTTTGAAAGACGGCAACTATGATTATTGTTATGCGGCCACTCCAGTAAAAGGCCACTTTAGACCACTGGACGGGGCGAACCCCTTTATAGGCGAGGTTGGCGAGATTGCAGAAGTGGATGAATTGAAAGTTGAGTTTAGGATTAAGGCTGTGGATAGAAAAATTGCTGAGATGGTTATTCTAGAAAAACATCCTTATGAAACGCCGGTGGTTAACTTTATTGGGTTGGTTTAAAGGGAGTTAGGGGTTAAAATTTGTTATTCATGTCCCTGAGAAAATCTCAAGGACACGAAATGCCAAAATATGTCCCTGAAAAAATCTCAAGGACACGAAATGCCAAAATATGTCCCTCAAAAAATCTCAAGGACACGAAACGCCAAAACATGTCCCTGAAAAGTTCTCAAGGACACGAAAAGCTCAACAATGTGGAAAAATCACCACAATTGCTGAGCTTTTGCTGATTCACTATTTAAATACGTAATCTAACACTTCCACCGCTTGGTCCAATGTCTCAACAGTCACATTTGCTTTATTTGATAGCTCTTTAAGTGAGTGAATTAACTCAGTTGGACGTACAATAATCAGTGGCTTGTTTTGGTTGATCGCAGTTGTTGCGTCCATCGCTGTATTCCATTGGCGGTATTGGTCGCCAAACAGTGCTATAACAAGATCCGCCTTATTCATCAGTATTTGAGTGCGGAAATTATTAATATCAGAAGCAGCATTATCACGGTAATAGTTATTAGGTTGCTCACCTAGGATTTTTTCACCAATACCATCTGAAGCGTCGTGATCTGTTTGTGGTGCTACGAATTCGATATCTAACCCTTTCGCTGCTACTTTCTCTTTTAATTCCTCACGCCAATTATCATGAATTTGACCTGCTAAATATACAGTTAATTTCATATTTATAACCTCCATTTAATTCTATCATATCGAAATAAGGGGAGGGTTGCTAATAATATACTCAGTTAAGTGTACAAAATGGGAAACGATTGCATTCGCTATGGAATAGTGATTTAGTACAGAAAAAAAGCAATTATTTTCATAAAAATGATTGACAACAAAAGGTTGGGACTGCTATGATAAAGATATTGAGTTTCTAAATAAGAAAGAGGGATTAGGTTGTCTGAAGTTGGTAAAAAACCATATGGTACTGTTTTAATAAAAGCTGATCAAATACTTGGGGTGCTGTCACAATCAGGCGAACCCTTAACAATGAATGATATATCGAAGCATGCGGATATTACGTTATCAACGACATCCAAAATATTAGACACACTAATATTACTTGGTTATGTGCGCCGTGATGAAACGACGAAACGCTATGCTTTAGGAGCAACGCTACTTCAGTTAGCGAACGCTGCCTTTATGCATTTTGACATTGTTAGAGAATCGCATCCAGCTTTAAAGCATTTATATGAGCAATTTGGCGAAACGGTTCACTTAGGACTTTTTCGTGACAATCAAATCTTGTATATTAATAAAATTACGAATCCAAGTAGCAAACACCAAACGCTCTCAAGGATTGGTAATACACAACCTTTATACTGTTCAGCTATGGGGAAGGCGACTTTGGCTACATTCGATAAGACAGTTCAAAATCAATATTTTGATTCTGCTATCTTAACGCCACGAACACCTTATACATTAACTGATCCAGCTGATTTAATGGGGCAAGTGGAAGAGTCTGAAAAAAAAGGCTATGCTATTGATGATCGTGAATCAGAGGAAGATGTCTTTTGTGTAGGTGCAGCGATTGTGAATCCGATTGACCGCAATCATTATGCGTTCAGTATTAGTATTCCTTATTATCGTCTGACTGATCAGTTGAAGGAAGATATGATTGCTGCTGTGACGAAGACTAAAACAATTATTGAGTTCCAATTAGAATCTTACACCGATTAAATAAAGATAGAAACTGTACAGAACATGTACAGTTTTTTGTGTTGAAATTTCCCATACAGAAAGCACAAGCAAATTTGTGGTAATCTTGACACTTTTTTTATAAAATATTACCTAAACTAATCTGTTTATTGAAGTGCAATTTATTTAAAAAAGAATTTTCTTTAATATTAAACTTAGCTAAGATATAATAAATAAAAACTGATAGGGGATGAGATATGGTGAGTCGCAGGGAAAATATTAGTTCGATTTTATTTGGCTGCTTTTTAGTTATTTTTGGACTTGCGCTTGTATTTTTTAGAGCTTCATTTGTTCTCCTATTGGCTGAAATTATTCAATTCATTTTAATTGTCATAGGTCTTTGGAAATTATTCTATACCTTAGTACTCAAACGAGGAGAAGATGAGATTCTACCTAGGCTAATTGCATTAGGAAAGGCATTGTTGTATGTAATCTTCGGTTTAATTTTGGCTGATCGAGTCGAATTTACAACTGGGTGGCTAATATTCTTTATTGGCTTGTATCAGTTTACGGTCGGTATCATTGGTTTCACTTCTTATATTTTATTAGCACGAGATAAAGTGAGTGATATTAATAGTCAATTATTTATTACCTTGATCCATTTTCTATTTGGCGTTACGAGTATGTTTGGTTCAGAGCGTATTACGAACACGTTATTTCGACTTGGCGTCTATTTAGTGTTTATCGGTTTTACTTATGTTAATGATGGAAGGCAGTTAATTACGCGTAATGAAAAAGCCAAGAAACTTAGAAATCGCATACGGATACCTTTACCAGTCTTTATTGATGCGATTATTCCGAATAACGTGATGATTAAATTCAATGAAATGCTGGCCGGGAATGAAGATACGGTTACGGAAAGATTTTCTAATCAAAAGCCACCTAAAGATTACGATGAAGATTCGATAGTCCATATTTTAATTCATGTTGGAAAGACCGGCTTTGATAAAATAGGTCACGTGGACGTCAGTTATAAAGGAAAAGTGTACTCATACGGAAATCATGATATTGAAGCTCACATAGCTGCAGGAGCAATAGGGGACGGTGTTCTCGTCGTTGCGGATGAAAAACCTTACTTGGATTTTCTAAAAACGAGAGGAACGAGTGTGTTTCGCTTTGGAATTGGTCTGAAAGAAAAAGAGTTAGAAGAGTTAAAATACGAGCTCGAGCATATTCTAAAAGATGTAACGCCCTGGGAAGCAACGACTGAAAAGCAAAAGAAAAGTTATATCGGCAAAGTACTGGAAGCGACGAAAGGGCAAGCCTTTAAATTTAAGCGCGGACGTTATAAAACTTATTTTGTTTTAGGAACCAATTGCGTGTTGCTGGCAGATGAATTACTTGGAAATAATGGAATTAATCTGATTAATGTCACAGGAATATTAGCTCCAGGAACTTACTATGACTACTTTAATAAGCTTTTCCATACATATGGCTCGAATGTCATATCGAAAATGTTAATCCATCCGCAATTTCAAGAACCATTGGTTGAGGTTAAACCAGCCACAAAGACAAATAAATAATAAAATGCGCTTAGAAAAGTGAGGGAAGCATTCTTTTCTAAGCGTATTTTTTATCTTCTAGAGTCGTCATATTCAACAAAATTTAAGTAATTAGCTTTAGCGGGTTGGTCTTTATAATCGCTAAAGGGAACAGATTGGTGATAGAAGATCTGGCCATTATCATAGAAGACAAAGCTCACTTCTTGAGCACCCGTTGATGGATTAATTGTTGGAATAGCAAGTTGATAACGGTCACTTGGATTGCCCCAAAATTGAGATACCGCAATAATATTCGGATTCAAATCAACAAATTGACTGACCGAATTATATTGATAAAAATCATTATCAATCGGCTTAAACATTTCAGGTGATACTTCATAGAAAATCAAAGTTGCTCCCATCGCAAAAACATCGTGAATCGGATAAGATACTTGCATGAATGATTCTGTTCCATTCGGTCTGTAATAAGGATACGATATAATGTAATTATTACGGAAATCAAGTTGAAGTTGTTCAGAAACCGTATAATCAGAGCGATCTATCATTGTTTGCAGTTCTTCGTATTTCGTATCCTCACCTCCAATATTTCCAAAACTAGCATTCTCAACAACATATCTAAAATCACCATACGCTTCTAAAGCCTCGGGAGAGGTAATCCAATTGAATGCTTCAAACGCTTGATGGAGCTCAATGACATTTTGATAACTTGATGGTTGACTTGTCGATTCAGTTGACAGCTTTTGAAAACGAGTTAGGTTTACATTAAAAGTAATGTCATCCATTGAATTACTTTGTGTCTCGTAAAAGCTCACTAAATCATAGGAATCCTGGACGTCGTTATAATAAAAATAAAGATTCGTGTCTAATTTTATCATATTTGACTGCTCACCGATGTAGTTTTGATATTGATAAGATGCGTATCCAAGACCTTCAGTTCCTTGATGATCAACACTCCCATCGCTGTTAAAAGTCAATTGATGTGAAGTATCAGGTCTGAATGAATCTGAAACAGTGACTTTATTTGATAAAAAGAACACTAAACTTTCCTCTGACCTTTCCAGATAATTATCGTAAGGTATAGTTACGTTTTGTAAACTAATGCTTTGAACTGCAGCAGTAGATTGATAATTCCCAATAAAATCCTGATAAGGTAAGGATTCTGTGCTGGCATTCGAAGCACTATCTCCAGCAGGGTTAGCATAGTGGGCTAAGTACTCACGGGCATATTCTGTTAAGGACATCTCCGTTGCATGGTCAATCCAACCTGGATAACCGTCTTCCAAACCATAAATGATATCTCTAATCTGGGCATCACTTAAAGTCGTTCCGCTGATAGCAGAGTTGAATAATGCATCATCAAAATCATCCATATATTGTCCGCCATCCACCCAACCATGCCCAGATGATAGGGAAGAGCTTAAATAATCAACAAACTCTTGTCGTCCCATTAAACCTTGCGCAGAGACGGGTTGGAAGTTAATCATTGCGAGAGAAGTCGCGAATAATAAGCTTACTTTAAAAATTTTATTCATAAAATGCTCCTATTATTTGAATAGTAACTAGTCAGTTTGAACTCACAGAAACTAGCCAAAGAATCGCTTGATTTCGATTTCAGCAGCTTCAGGTGAATCTGATCCATGAATCGTATTATAAGTTAAATCAGTCGCAAAGTCTCCACGAATTGTTCCCGGCATTGCTTCAAAGACATTTGTCGGCCCCATCAATGTCCGCATACCTTGAATAGCTTCTTCGCCTTCAACAATCATTGCAAATACTGGTCCGGATAACATATAAGCTTCCAGTTTAGGATAGAAATTCTGTTCTAATAAATGAGCATAATGATTCGCAATTATCTCTGAATCAAGATCCATTAACTTTGCTTGAACGATCTGGTAGCCTTTTCTTTCAATTCGACTAATAATTTCACCCATTAACTGTCGTTGGATAGCATCAGGTTTCAACATGATGTAAGTCTGTTCTACCGCCATGATCTCACTCCTCTATAGTATTGTTAATTTCATTTTATTTGAAAATATCTATAATCGTATTTTCATTGACCAGTAGCCTTATATTTGTCTTCATCTTGGATAGCTTTCATACCACCTTCGATAATGATAGGTTGAAATCCTAGTGTCTCAAGGTACGAAGCAGCTGCTGTTCCTCGGTTCCCAGAACCGCATAAAGTATAGATTTTTTTATTGTTATTCAGAGATTGATGAGACGTAGGTAAATCTTCAAACGGAATGGATTTTAGATTATTTTTAGGTGCGATACGTGTAATTTCGGACGGATGTCTAACATCAAGAAGAGTATAATCGCCTTCAAGGTTTAAGAAAGCCTTAGCAGAGATTGTATCACTTTGTCTAAGTTCCGAATTAGGGATTTCCTCAAACAAAATATAACCAGACAACTCTGTAAAGCCTAATTCTTTTGCTGATATTTGAAGATTGTCTAAGTATTCTGAGCTATTATCATCTGTGACAAAGTCCATAGGCTCATTTGTTGGGAAATAGTTAATCGCGTACTTTTTAAAATTAGCTAAAATAAGATTCAGAGATCCAACAATGTGGCCAGCTGAAATGAATGTTGCGAACGCGTATCAATGATGTGTTGTCCACTAAGTGAGCTGTAATTTAATTTTTGCATATAATCATCCTCCGATTATTCTAATTATAGTAAGTATATGGTATTAAAATTAGCGAAGCAAAGGATTATTGATATTTAAAAACAATGCATGAATACTTAATATTTTGAGGGTTAAAACTTTACACAAAATTTACGTAAACTTTACATTAAAACTGCCAAGTTTACATCAAATTTACATCAAATTTACATTACATTGCTAAAATAATTCTTGTAATACAATACAAATAATTTATGGAATAGGGGAATTTTGAAAAAATGAAGAAATCTCTTTTAGTATCATTATGTGCTTCTGTATTATTATCAGTCATATCACCTACATTTGTTTCTGCAAGACAAGAAGAAGGTCAATTTGCTGATCTACCAGTTGTTACTTTAGAAGAAGGTCGCGCTTTAACTGAAGATTTATCACTAGTAAACGAAAACCAAGCCAAATACGTATTCTTATTCATCGGTGACGGAATGGGGAACATCCCTGTATCTGCGGCAGAATATTACTTAGGCCCAGATAATGGTAATGAAGGAAATGGTGTAGCGCAAGCACAACCTTTAAACTTCTCACAATTCCCTGTAATTGGGTTACAAAACCCAACGGATGCAGACCACTATGTGCCAGACTCAGCAGCAACAGCAACTTCATTCGGTAACGGTGTAAAAATTGATTCAAACGTGATTGGTTTAACTCCTGGCTTTACTGAACAAACAGAATCAGTAGCTGAAAAAGCAAAAGCTGAAGGTAAATCAATTGGTATTCTTTCAACAGTTACATTAAACCACGCAACACCAGCAGCATTCTACTCAAACGTTGAGCACCGTAATAACTATTATGAAATCGGTGAACAAATGGCTTTATCTGACTTCGATTATTTCGCTGGAGGATCTCTAGGAGGTCGTACGGGTGAAGAAGGTCAACCTGACTTATACGATGTAATGGAAGAAAATGGCTATACTGTTGCAGATACACAAGAAGAATTTGATGCAATTACTGCAGAATCAGGTAAAGTATATGCTCCAGCAGCTGTATTATCTGAAGCAGACGGATCTTCAATGAAATACGCTATGGACCGTGACGAAGGTGAGCAATCATTAGCAGACATGGTTTCTAAAGGGATTGAAGTATTAGGTTCAAACGAAGAAGGTTTCTTCATGATGACTGAATCTGGTAAGATTGACTGGGCAGAGCATGCGAATGATGCAGCTGCTACAATTCATGAAGTTGTTGACTTCCAAAATGCTATCCAAGAAGCAATTAACTTCTACTATGAGCATCCAGAAGAAACGTTAATCGTTGTTACAGCTGACCACCCAACTGGTGGATTTACAATAGGTAACTCAGAAACAGGATACAACAGCTACTTCCACTTAATCGATAATCAAGCTGTTTCTCAAGAAGAGTTTGATGTAATCTTTGCTGAAGCATTAGAAGAAAATCCAGAAATGACTTTCGAAGATTTTGTTCCAGTATTAGAAGAAAACTTTGGTTTCGTTATTGATTTAGAAGCAACTGAAGAAGTATTAACACAAGCAGAAGCAAGTGAAGCAGAAGCTGAAGAAACTGATTTAATGGCAGTATCTGCATTAGACTTAGAAGAATTACGCTATGCATTTGAGCAATCTAAATTAGAGTATGATGACCGTAACGCTGGCCAAGCTGACGTTATCAAAGGTTACCACTCTTACTTACCAATCTCTATTGCATCAACTCGTTTAGTAGCTCGTAAAGCTGGTTTCGCATTTACAACTGTTGACCACTCTCCAGAGCGTGTTCCAGTTTATGCAATCGGATCAGGAGCTGCAATGTTCGAAGGAAACTTTGAAAACAACGACATTGCTTACAAATTATTAGCAGCAATGGGTATGTACGAAGGTGGCGACACAGCAATTGCACCAATCGAAGTAACTGGTAAAGCATCTGCTGAGGAAGCAACTGAAGAAGAGTCTACTGAAGAAACTTCAGAAGAAACAACTGAAGAATCTACAGAAGAAGAGACAACTGAGGAATCAGCAGAAGAAACAACTGAAGAAGAATCAGCTGAATAATCTCTGAGGAATTTAATTAAACAATTTCTTAGCGCAGCGTTATTTATTTAACGTTGCGCTTTTGAATTTTAGGAGACATTTATGAAAAGAAATTTATTATTATTTATTGGACTGTTTTTCACTTTAATTGGCCCTAAGAGTAGTGTACTGGCTCAAGGAGAGGAACAAATTTTGTCTGATGTACCTTTTGTAGGGTATTATATAGCACCAGAAGATCATGCGATAGAAGGCTTATTATTCGAAGAAAATCAACTTTTAATTTATATTAAAGACGAACACGATTTAACTGACGATGCATCTGGATTAGAGAAAAGCCAATGGTTAGCTGACTTTCATTCCTTTCCATATCCAGATTTATCAAGCTATTCTGAAAGTGTTCGTGAGCGTTATTTAAGTGAAGATAATTTACCATATGATTTACAAGCGGATTATGAAGAAATTGTCCCTATGATTACACCTGAGATGTCACAATTGGACATTTTAAATTTAATCAATAACCGTATCCCGGGCATTTACTATACGGAAAAAGATGGGTATGCTTATTATACAATCGCAAGTCCGACTGTGCTTGAAGAAGAGGATGCGTGGAACATTCAACTATTCGGTGAAGAATTATTCGTACTTGAAGAAGTTGATGGAAAGTTGCAAGATCAAGATGGAATCACTTATGAGTATCTTGCGGGCATTACACCAAATTAATTAATTATTGGAAAGGATAAGAAGCCATTGAAAAAATCTTTGACACTACTTTTAACAACTACTTTATTACTATCACTGAATCCAGTGATGATTTTGGCAGAAGAAGATCATGACCATGATGCGACTGAAACTTTAGCAGCAGACCATCATCATGAACATGGAACGAATTATGCCAATTTCATGCCAGCGAATATTTTAAATCCAGATGATAGCGTTTATGAAGCACCAGAAGCTACTGAAGATTACGTTGGGCTTTATACTGCTCAAACTAGAGTTGAGGATTTGGATGCAGACTTAGAATTAATTCTATCGATTGGTGATGACGGCTTGTTCAACTTAGCCTATTATTTTGTGAATAGCCCGGAACAACGTGGCGTTAGATTTTATGCAAATGAAGAGGGTGAAGTTGAAAGTACTGAAGCAATCTATCAAGATTTAGTCATTCTTACTGGCGCTTTACGAGAGGGCGAAGGTGGTTTGGGTACAGGCTTAATTGGTAAAACTATCTCACCGGTCGTTCTTTTAGATGAAGATGGGGAAGCAGATCGCTTATATCCATATATGAATTTAGCTTATGATTTGAGAGAGAATCACCTGAACGCACGTGTATACCAAAATGTTGGTCTATACTTAGCTGATGATGTGGTTGCTGTAGACGTGAATCATCTAATCGGACTGGATAGTGACGAGCAGATTGTGACGCAGTTTTCATCGGTTGAAGAAGGGCATGAAGATGAAGTCTTAGTAGAGAGTCGCACATATGAATTACTGCAAGAGAGTTTTGATAATGATTTAATAGAGCATAATGATTTCAAGATGGATTACCAATCTGAGAATGAATTCATGCAACTTGTTCTAGCCATGCACTTGAGAACGAATGCAAGTTTCCCACAAGATACTGAAGTTGAATTGATTGACCCTAAAAGTGTTCAACTTAACGATGACTCGGAAGCTCAATACGCGATGTTAATTAATGACTCTGTCTTATATGTCTTCGACGGCGAAAGTTTGTTTATGACTGAAGAGGTAGAAGAAGTTGATGGTAAGTATACTGTTGAAAAATGGGTAACAAATTAATTAATCGCCTGGAGGTTAAATTAGATGACATTTGAAAAAGATTCTGAAAAAGAAGTGAAACGCGAAGTTTATAACGACCCGCATCACCCAGACCATCCACGAAACAGAGATAAAGATTGTTCAGATAAGCAAGAGGAAGAATTAAAAGAGTCTCGTGAACAAACACATGGTGGCGACCCGCATCACCCGGATCATCCGAGAAATCGTAAGTAAAATGAAAGAGAAGAACCTGACCAGAAAAGTGGTTAGGTTCTTTTTTTGTTGGCTTAAGCCAAACCGCAATCCCATTTGTCTCCAGTTACCCCAACTCAAGACGAACCACAATCCCATTCGTCTCAAGTTCCGTCAACTCAAGCCAAACCGCAATCCCATTTGTCTCCAGTTGCCTCAACTCAAGCCAAACCACAATTCCATTCGTCTCCAGTTGCTTCAACTCAAGACGAACCGCAATCCCATTCGTCTCAAGTCGCTCCAACTCAAGACGAACCGCAATCCCATTTGTCTCCAGTTGCCTCAACTCAAGCCAAACCGCAATCCCATTTGTCTCCAGTTGCCTCAACTCAAGCCAAACCGCAATTCCATTCGTCTCAAGTCGCTCCAACTCAAGCCAAACCACAATCCCATTTGTCTCAAGTAACCTCAACTCAAGCCACACCGCAACCCCATTGTCTTAAGTTCCATCCCCACAATAAATAAACGCTAAAAAAATAACCTAACCAAACAAAATTTGGCTAGGCTATTTGCTTTTTTCTATTTACTCGGAAAAACAGCTTCTAGACGATAAATGCGATTACCTCTAGATGAGAATTTTTCTTCATATTCTGTCATGACGTTACCTTCGAAATCAGACTTATGTAAATCAAGCCAAACTTGCTTAAAGTACATACCATATTCAGACATGCTCTCAAGCGAGTGTTCAAAAAGACCTTGGTTATCAGTCTTGAAGTGAACTTCTCCGTTTTCAGGAAGGATAGTTTCATATTGTTTTAAAAATATTGGTGAAGTGAGACGTCTTTTAGCGTGACGTGTTTTTGGCCATGGATCACTGAAGTTTAAGTAAAGTAAGCTGATTTCAGCAGGTGCGAAATACTCGCTTAAATCACTGCCGTCCCCATGTAAGATTTGAACATTAGGTAGAGCTTCTTCAATTTGTTTTTCCAAGATTGATACAATCACACTTGTTTGGATTTCAACGGCGATATAATTTATTTCTGGATGGGCTTTTGCCATATTGATAATGAATTGTCCTTTTCCGGATCCAACTTCAATATGGATAGGTTGCTCTTTTTCAAAGCGGGACTGCCATTTACCTTTGTACTCAGTCGGTTCAGCTGGTACGTATTGTGGATATTCATTTAATTTGTCTTGTGCCCAAGGTTTGTTACGTAAACGCATAATTTAATTGCTCCTTAATTGATTAAATCTTTATAGATAGTTTTAAGTAAAATAATGTATTCATTGGTTTTGTGTTGACGGCCTTCAAGATAATATTGCTTAATTAAATAAAGGCAATTCATCATACTATACCAGCGAACGCGCTTGTAGAAAGAATTGTTAATGGGATAGTTATATAATTCAAACCAATCCATCCACTCACTCGGGGCAAAATAATGTACAAGTATCATTGTGATGTCACTTAAAGGATCAGCAACTTTGACACTTTCCCAATCAACGAGATAGAGATGGTTATCTTGGCTTTTCAAGAAATTATTATGGTTTAAATCTCCGTGACATACTGTCCGGCGCACATCATAAAAATCTTTGTCAATGGCATCCTCCATATGTCGAATCACTTCGTTTAATAAATGATTCTCTGCAAGTGTAGGTGACAAGCCAACAAAGTATTGTTCTATAAAGTCTAGCGGATAAAAGTTACGCTCGCCCATTCGCTTGAGCATCAATAATAAATTATCCGATTCATGTATTTGTCGGATTAATTCAATGACTTCAGTTGATCCCATATCTTCTTTCTTTAATAGACGTCCATCTTTCCATTCTTGAGCGGTAATAGTATCGCCAGAGAAGGTTCTTTGCGTCCACATTAATTTGGGGGCAATGCCTTCAGCAGATAATGCTGCAATAAATGGAGAAGTATTTCGTTTAAAGAATACTTTCTCGTCTGATTTTACGCCCATATAAGCATCGCCAGATGCACCTGCAAGTGGGTGAAGCTCCCAATCGCCTTGTTGGTCATACATAGATTATTCTGCCTCCCCCCAAAACTTACTTAAAAAATCACAATATCAAATATTTTACCATGATAAGAATTAGGGTCAATCTTTTTTTAGTTATTTTGATTAATTAAATAATAATCGATAAGTTCACCCGTATAAATATCACTTGCGAATTGATATTGTAAACGACCTTCAGCATTCTCAACAGTGACGCCACCAATGTAAACAAGGGGTTTGTCTTCGAATAAATCATATTCAATTGAATCGTAATCGATCCAAGAGCCAACAACGTTTCCTTTTTGACCGAGGCGGGTTTTTGCTGTTTCTAAGACAAGACCTGCTTTTTTAGGACGGTTTTCTTTAATTAATAATGTCGCTGCCGCTCCGATGAGGACACCGGTTGCTAAAAGTAGTCCACCTAAGAGACCGTTATTATCATAATTGTAGTTTTGGTTATTATTGTTGTTATTTTCACTCATGTACTTTCACTCCTAATTTTAGATTCTTAAACTAGTTTAACACGTTGTCTGTTTCATGGCTAAAGAAAACCTTGGAAACGCTTATATAAAATGTGTATAATAACAGCTTTGATGAGAGAATTCTCAGTGTAATAATAGTTACTTATAAATTGCATTTTGACGCGATTTGTGCAACAATTAGAGGGATTGTTTACAGATAAATTATATTAGAAGGAGGCAGTTTAACTGCATGACTATTAATGATAATCAATTTAAACGAATTAAAGAATTAACTGAATTACAAGGAATTTCCGGTAATGAGGGCGAAGTAAGAGCTTACCTCAAAGAGAAATTAACACCACTTGTTGACGAAGTTGAGATAAGTGGCTTAGGAAATATCTTTGGAATTAAAAAATCATCAACAGAAGATGCACCTAAATTAATGGTTGCAGCTCATATGGATGAAGTTGGTTTCATGGTAAGCCAAATTAACGATAACGGAACATTCAAAGTGACACCGATCGGTGGCTGGAACGTTTACGCTGTATCCGCACAACGTTTTACTTTACAAACAAAACAAGGAAACTATCCTTGTGTCTCAAGTGCAGTGGCGCCTCACTTATTACGCGGAAGCAAAGCACAATCACTGAAACCATCAGATATTTTATTTGATGCTGGTTTTACTTCAAAAGAAGAAGCGATGTCTTACGGCGTTCGTCCAGGCGATAGCTTAGTGCCAGATGTAGAGACAATTCGTACAGCGAATAATGAATCAATCATTAGTAAAGCTTGGGATAACCGTTACGGAAGTGCTGTAATCTTAGATACATTAGAAAAAATCCAAGGTCAATCACTTAAATCAGAATTAATTATGGGCGCGTCAGTTCAAGAGGAAGTGGGCTTACGTGGTATTCGTGGAGCGGTTCACCGTTACCAACCAGATTTATTCTTAGCTGTAGATTGCTCGCCAGCAGCTGATGCTGAAGGTAAGAAAGATGTTCAAGGTCGCTTAGGCGAAGGCTTCTTACTACGTGTTCAAGATCCAGGAATGATTACTCACAAAGGCTTACGTGAATATTTATTAGATACGGCAGAGACAAACAATATTCCGTATCAATACTTCTTCTCAAAAGGTGGAACAGACGCAGGTGCTGCTCACACAATGAATGATGGTGTCATCAGTGGAGTCATTGGTGTACCAGCTAGATATATTCATGGTCATCAATCACTCTTTAGAATTTCTGATTATGAAGCGGCACAAGCAATGCTAGAAGCTGTAGTCACGACATTTGATCGTACGACTTACGAAACGTTAGTTCAAAATACTTAATATCGACCGAAAGAAAGGATATAATAATTATGTGGATTGCATTTTATAATGAACAAGGTGTTGGCGATGTCTTAATGTTAACTCGAGGGAAAGCAGACGAGAATCATTTATCAACAGAATCAAATAATGGTGTGACAATTGTGAGAGATAGCACTCAAGATAACCAAGTAATGTCAATTAATTTATTTAATATTTCTGAAACATTTAAACCAAATGGTAATGGGAATGTTGATTTAACTGAAGAACAAGTGTCTCAAGTTAATGACAAGATTAAAGAAGCGGGCTTTGACATTGAAGTAGAGGTTGACTCAAAACCTAAATTCGTAGTAGGATACGTTGAATCATGTAAAAAACACGAGGATAGCGACCATTTATCAGTGACACAAACAAATGTCGGCGGAGAAGTTTTACAAATTGTTTGTGGTGCAGACAATATTGCTGAAGATATGAATGTCCTTGTCGCACGCCCAGGGGCTACGATGCCAAACGGTATGATTATTTGGCCAGGTGAATTACGTGGTGTTGAGAGTTTTGGTATGATTTGTTCAACACGTGAATTAGGTTTATCTGATATTGAAGATTTACCCGGTATTTGGGAGTTGAAAGACTCTTTTGAACCAGGAATGAGCCTAGAAGAAGTTGTCGCTTCATACAAGTAATAAAAGTTGATTAAACTAGTAGTCAAGGATGTGTAATAATGAAAAAATACGAAGGACCCGCATTTAACAATCGAAGTGGTCAGTCAGATAAAAGACGCTTCGCTCATCCAACTCAAGGAATGGATTCTGGTAAATCTAAGTTTGAGCCAGCCTATCTAAATCAACAAAAGAAAAGGCAACAACCAAAAGATAATCAGCCGGATCAAGCGAAAGAAACAAAAGAGGACTCACTTCGTGAACCGAAGCAGTCAACGCAACAAAGTGGACTGGAACATTACGAGATACCTTTTTTGAAGAAGCAAAACAAACCGACAGCACCGTTAAATACGCAACAGAGCTTAGAAGAAACTCAATCAAGCGATGATGAAACTTCAACGGTGGATGGGGATTGGGCTGCGACTAAACCGTCACTGAGGTCTAATTATGAACCTTCGTTTAAGAAACAAGTGGCAAACACTCATGAAGTTCAAGATGAAGAAGAACAAATTGAAGACGATTCATTTGAAGAGCGACCTTTCAAACCGACTGAATTACCAAAACCATATAAGAAACCAAAATTAAGCAACCGACAAGTAGACGAGAATACAAGATTACTAGCTAAAAGATTACAAAAATCTAAAAATAACTTTTTATTGTTTGAGGACTAGGAGGCAATAAAACATATGAATATGATTAATAAAGAACATAAATATCATTTTGTTGGAATTAAAGGGTCTGGAATGAGTGCATTAGCGCTGATTCTTCATGGCGAAGGCTTTGAAGTTCAAGGAAGTGACGTAGGGAAATACTTCTTTACACAACAGGAATTAGAGAATCAAGACATTACTATCTTAGAATTCAATGCTGACAATATTACTGAGGATTTAACAATTATTGCTGGGAATGCATTTAATGATGATCATCCAGAATTAGTTAGAGCCAGAGAATTAGGTCTAGAAATTTATCGTTACCATGACTTTATTGGTGGCTTAATTCAAAACTATACAAGTATTGCAGTGACAGGTTCACACGGTAAGACATCAACAACCGGCTTACTATCACATACATTGAAAAACCTTGCACCAACAAGTTATTTAATTGGTGATGGAACTGGATTCGGGGATGAGACAGCAACATACTTTGCACTAGAAGCATGTGAATACCGTCGTCATTTCTTAGCTTATAAACCGGATTATATGATTGTTACGAACGTTGATTTCGATCACCCAGATTACTACCGCTCAATTGAGGATGTATTTGAAGCGATTCAAACGTTCTCTAATCAAGCAAACAAAGCAATTATTGCTTGTGGGGATGACGAATATCTACCGAATCTAAAGGCTGATGTCCCAGTTTATTACTACGGACTCACTGAAGAGTCACAAGTACATGCGAAAAATATTAATCGTACTGTTGAAGGGTCTGAATTCGACGTTGTCATTGACGGCGAAGTATTTGGAAGATTTGCGATCCCAGTCTTTGGTGAGCACAATATCTTAAATGCTTTATCAGTCATTACAGTGCTTTATTTAGAAGGCTTTAAAGCTGAAGATATTAAAGAGCATATCGCAACTTTTGGTGGCGTGAAACGTCGTTTCTCAGCACGTCAAATTCAAGATTTAACAATCATTGATGACTATGCACATCATCCATCTGAGATTACAGCAACCATCGATGCAGCGAAACAACGCTACCCGAATCGTGAAATTGTCGCAATCTTTCAACCGCATACGTTCTCTAGAACAGTGGCGATGTTGAATGAGTTTGCAGAGTCCTTGTCATTAGCGGACAAAGTATATCTTGTCGAGATATTTAACTCAGCGCGTGAAGCGAATGGGGAAGTAACCATTGAAGACCTTGCGAAGTTAATCCATCAAAATGTTGAAATCATCTCAACGGATCATTTATCACCATTAATGGATTATAAAGACGCAGTATTCCTGTTCATGGGCGCAGGAGACATTGATGAACTTTCTCGTCAATTTGAGAAAGCATATGCTAACTTAAGCCCGAACCGATTATAGAATAGAAACAACAAGCGGCCAACGAGTTAGAATTCGTTGGCTGTTTGTGCTTAATAATTAAAGATGGAGGAATATTCAATGAGTCAACGTAAAATTATGTTAATTGACGGAAGTAGTCTTGCCTTTCGTGCTTTTTATTCGATTTTAGATTTAGATCGCTTTAAGAACAAATCGGGTCTACACACGAATGCCCTTTACAGCTTTCATCGAATGTTAGACAGTGTCATGGAAAAATTTCAACCGACACATATATTAGTTGCTTTCGATAAAAGTGAAGTGACATTCAGAACGGACATGTTTAAAGAGTATAAAGGCGGGCGACAAAAAACGCCAAGTGAATTCAAAGAACAAATGCCTTATCTTAAAGTCTTACTCGATGCTTACGGAATGAAACACTATGATATCTTGCATTACGAAGCGGATGATGTGATTGGAACACTGTCTCATCAAGCAGATTCGGATGATGAAGTTATTGTTATTTCAGGAGATAAAGACTTAATCCAACTCGCAACAGATAACGTTACAGTTTATATTACCCGTAAAGGTGTAAGTCAGTTAGAAGCTTACACACCTGAGACAGTGATGGAAACTTATGGAGTGACTCCAAAGCAGTTTATTGAGTTAAAAGGTTTAATGGGAGACCCATCGGATAATTACCCAGGTGTAACACGCATCGGTGAGAAGACGGCCATCAAATTAATCAAAGAATATCATTCTGTCGAAGAATTGTATGAGCGCCTAGATGAATTAAAACCATCTAAGATGAAAGAAAACTTAACCAATGAAAAAGAAGAAGCGTTCATGAGTAGAGAATTAGCTGAAATCTTATTGGAAGCGCCAATTGAAATTGGGATTGATGACATCACTTATGAAGGAAAGAATATTGAAGAGCTAGTTGAATTTTACCGTCAAATGGAATTTAATAGTTTCCTGACTGAACTTCAAGCGACGTCAGATGTCGATATCACAGCGATTGAATCGGATGAACCACAACTCGAATACGACGTACAGTTTGTAGACGCAATCACTGAAGAAATTTTGCCAAAGCAGACTGCAGTATACTTTGAAACAGTTGGCGATAATTATCATTTTGATGATGTCTTATATGTTTCTTGGTATGACCAAGTTGCGAATATGGTTTATGTTGCTGAGGCATCTGTCGCTTTAAATGATTCAAATTTCAAAGCTTGGCTAGAAGATGAGTCTGTTGATAAAATCTTATTCGATTCAAAACGAGATGAAGTCTTAACAAGTCATTATGGGGTTCAATTAAAAGGAATTATATTTGACACTTTAATTGCGGCTTACTTAGTAGAAGCGAATCATATGGACGAGATTGCGAATGTCGTCAGAGCACTAGAAGTACCAGTGAACGTAGAGCTAGACGAGATGGTTTACGGAAAAGGCGCGAAGCGAAAATTACCAGAAGATACTGATGTAACGGTAAATCATGTCGCAAGTAAAGCTATGGCATTAGATGCGTTAGTAGAGCCATTACGCACTCGCCTAGTTGATTTAGAGATGGATGATCTGTACGAAGACATCGAAGTGCCGGTGGCACGTGTTCTTGCTCGCATGGAAATCGCTGGAATTAAAGTAGACGGCGCAACATTAGAAGAGAAGAACGCAGAATTAATCGAACGATTAAAACAAATGGAAGCGCGTATTCACGAACATGCCGGTGAAGAATTTAACGTAAATTCACCGAAACAGTTAGGTGAAATTCTATTCGATAAGATGGGCTTACCAGTCATTAAAAAGACAAAAACAGGCTACAGTACAGCTGCCAACGTTCTTGAAAAACTTTTAGATAAGCACCCAATTATTCAAGAAATTCTTGATTACCGTTCAATCAGTAAACTTCAAGGAACTTACTTAGCGGGCCTACCAGGATATATTAAAGAAGATGGGAAGATCCATACGAAATTCGTCCAAACATTAACGCAAACAGGACGTTTAAGTAGTGCAGATCCAAACTTACAAAATATTCCGGTACGTTTAGAAGAAGGCCGTAAAATTCGTCAAGCCTTCGTTCCTTCAGAAGAAGGTTGGCAATTATTTGGCGCCGACTATTCACAGATTGAACTCCGCGTACTTGCGCATATTAGTAAAGAAGAACATATGACGAATGACTTTATTGCAGGTGAAGATATTCACTCGGCCACTGCTAGACGTGTGTTCAATTTAGAATCGACGGCAGATGTTGATAGTAACTTACGTCGCCAAGCTAAAGCTGTAAACTTCGGAATTGTATATGGAATTAGTGATTACGGGTTATCACAAAACCTAAATATACCAAGACCTGAAGCGAAAGAATTCATTGAACGTTACTTTGAAATGTACCCAGGCGTTCAGAAATTTATGGATGACATTGTTGAAAAAGCTCGAGAAGATGGCTACGTCAGCACATTATTCCATCGCCGTCGTTACTTACCTGATATTAAGGCAAGCAACTTCAATATTCGTTCATTCGCAGAACGAACAGCGATGAACTCACCGATTCAAGGGACTGCGGCAGATATCTTGAAGATCGCAATGATTCGTCTTCAAAAAGCCATTGATGATGAAGGACTTCAAGCAAGAATCTTATTACAAGTGCATGATGAGTTAATCTTAGAAGCACCTGCAGAAGAAATGGAACGCTTAAGTGAACTCGTACCTGAAATTATGGAACACGCTGCAAACTTAGACGTACCTTTAGAAGTCGATTATAACCAAGGAATTAATTGGTACGAATTATAGTATTGAATATAAGACTCTCACTCTTAATAGGGTGAGGGTCTTTTTGGTGTTTGTCTGCGTGCTTAACTGGAAGAATAAAAAATAATTGTTCCAGCTGCGGCGTTTAACTGGAAGAATAAAAAATAATTGTTCCAGCTACACCGTTTAACTTGAACAATCTAAATTTATTCCTCCTGAAGTTCAATCAATTGCTTGAGAACCGAGATTATTCTATACTTAAATTACTGTATATTAAGATTAGTCATAGTTTCTATGGTGAAAGTGGCTGGAATATCAGCGCCAATCACCCCTAATATAAAAGGAGTCGAAGTATGAAAAAAGCAAAAAATATTATTACATTACTCGTCTTAGCCAGCTTAGTCCTTGTTGGTTGTTCTTCCGGCGCTTCAGGTGGCAACATAAAGATTGGATCAAAAGACTTCACTGAAAGTCTGATCGTGAGTGAAATCTACGCCCTAGCTTTAGAAGAGAATGGTTACTCAGTCGAGCGCGTACCAAGTATCGCAAGTTCAGTGATACCTCAAGCTATTGAAAATTCAGAAATTGATTTGTATCCAGAATATACTGGGACAGCCTTATTAAGTATCTTCAACTTACCGATGGACACAGATCCTGATAGTGTTGCTGAAACAATTCGTAATGCCTACGAAGAAGGTGGCGAGTTAACGACACTTGAATATGCGCCAGCGAACGATTCTCAAGGTATCGCAATTACTACTGCTGCTTCTGAAGAATACGGTATTGATACAATCAGTGATTTACAAGCAAATGCAGAAAACATTCGCTTTGCGTCTCAAGGTGAGTTCGAAGAACGAGAAGACGGCTTAGAAGGACTTGAGGAAGTCTACGGTGAATTCGATTTTGAATCAATCACGGTCTATGATAATAGCTTAAAATACCAAGTCTTAAGTAGTGATGAAGCTGATGCGACACCTGCTTACACGACTGAAGGGCAATTATCGAATACAGATTTGTATAAAGTATTAGAAGATGACCAAAACTTCTGGCCACCTTATAATTTAGTACCAGTTGTTCGCCAAGAAGTATTAGATGCGAACCCTGATATTGAAACCATTATTAATGACATTAACGCAACATTAGATACACAAACCGTTGTAGATCTGAATGCTAGCGTTGATATTGATGGGCGAGACTATATGGAAGTTGCGGAAGAATACTATAATTCGATTCAATAAACTAAGCACACAAATTTTTACGCGAGTAGAAGAAAACCCTCTACTTGCGTATTTTTATTGGAAACAAATATTTTGGGAAAAGTGTCTTAATCATGTAAACTATACAGAAGATGCGACAACAAATTGGAATTGGAGGGAATTGCTTGCTTTATCAAATGATAGAATACTTTCAAACGGACTCTAGTGAGTTCATTGGATACTTAATCCAACATATTAAACTAAGCCTAATTGCCTTAATTATTGCGATTTGTATCGGCATACCCTTAGGTTATATTAGTTACCGAAATAAGAAGTTAGGTGAGGTCTTAACAACGTCTTCGCAATTACTGCGAATTATACCGAGTCTAGCGGTGTTATTCATCTTAATACCAATCATCGGGGTGGGAGAATTACCAGCACTGATTGCTTTAACTTTTCTAGCCATTCCGCCAATTATTATGAATACAATTCTTGGTTTTAATGAGATTCCGGCGATCACTTTAGAAGTGGCTCGGGGCATTGGAATGAACCAGAAGCAATTACGTAACCGGATTGAATTTCCACTTGCGGCGCCTTATATTTTAAATGGAATTAAACTAGCCTTAGTTGAAATTATTGCCAGTGCGACTTTAGCAACCTATATCGGAGCCGGAGGACTGGGAACGTTAATCTTTACTGGATTAGGACTTTACCGAATGGATTTATTAGTCATTGGTGGGGGAACGGTCGCGGTATTATCGTTATTAAGTATGGCTTTAATGGATTTATTAATAGAGAAAGTGGGGGAGAACCATGGCTAAGACAAAGATAAAATTCAGAAACATCAACAAATCGTTCGGCGATAAAGAAATCATCAAAGATTTGTCCTTTGATATTGAAGAAGGTCAATTCATAACGATCCTTGGCTCATCCGGGTCAGGTAAGACAACGACTTTAAAAATGGTCAATCGACTGATCGAACCAAACAGTGGTCAAATTGAAATCAATGATAAAGAAATCAAAGAGTATGATTTAATCGAATTGCGCCGAAAAATTGGCTATGTCGTTCAACAAATCGGACTTTTCCCACACATTACGATTGAAAAGAATATTGCTACCGTGCCAGAATTACTTGGCTGGGAACCAGAAAAGATTAAAGAACGCGTAACTGAATTAATGGCTTTAATTCAATTACCGTATTCAGAATATGCTAACCGATATCCGAAACAATTATCCGGCGGTCAACAACAGCGTATTGGCGTGGCACGTGCACTCGCAGCCAATCCTCAAATTATGTTGTTAGACGAGCCTTTTGGTTCTGTTGATGCCATTACCCGTAAAGAATTGCAGACACAAATTAAAGCAATCCATGCAGAATTAGACAGTAAAACATTCTTATTCGTTACACATGATATCAACGAAGCCTTCTTACTCGGCGACCGAGTGATGATTATGGATAAAGGACGCATTGAACAATATGATACACCACAAAATATTATAAAAAATCCAAAAGGTGCATTCGTTAATAGTTTATTAGATACGGTTCGTGAAGAAGAGTCTTTATGGAGTGAGTTAATATGATCGATTACTTAATTCGATATAGTGACCGTCTTATTGATGCGACAGTGACACATCTCCAACTTGTGACGATCTCATTACTCATCGCCATTGCGATTGCTGGCGTGATTATCTACATCTTAATTCATAACCAAAGATGGTTAAAGCGTCTGACTTACTTTTTCTCAGCCTTATATTCCGTTCCAAGTTATGCTATGTTTGCGCTTTTAATTCCTGTGACAGGCTTAGGTGCTGATACGGCAATGATTGTTCTCACTTTGTACTGTGAATATATTTTGCTGCGAACCTTTAGTACAGGAATACAAGAAATTGACCCTATGATTGTGGAAGCAGCCATTGGCATGGGAATGACGGATAAAGAATTATTCTTTCGAATCTACCTGCCACTTTCTTCTAAAGCAATCTTTAGTGGGATTCGACTCGCCATGACTTCGAGTATCGGAATTGCGACCATAGGTGCGACAATTAATGCTGGAGGCTTGGGAACGATTCTCTTCTCAGGTTTAAGAACACAAGACATGGTTCAAATTCTTTGGGGGATGATTTTGACGGTTTTATTATGTATTGCGTGCAACTTTATCCTAAAACAGATTGAAAAATTTGCGTTAAGAAACTATGAATTGGAAGGTTAATTTGCTTATAAAAGTTTGAAATTAGTCGATGACTCCCAAATGTGAAAGCATTTGGGTATTTTAATATAATTCGGTATTTTATGTCCAAAGTATATAGAAATTTTGTTATAATTATAATATGTAGAAAGAGGTGCTTGCATGCCCGAGTTACCGGAAGTTGAAGTAAATCGAAAAGGTTTAGACAAATTAGTCAAAGGTAAAAAAATTAAAAATATTAACGTCTTTTGGAAGCGAATTGTTGTTCAATTTGAAGAGAATCCAAATGTCCTTCTGCCCTTAATTGATGAGACCATATTATCGGTGGACAGACGTGGTAAATACTTATTATTCCGTTTTCCTGATAGTTATTTAGTGTCTCATTTGCGGATGGAAGGAAAGTATTTTTATTTTCCAGAAGAGGAAGTACCAAAAACAAAAGACAAACATACGCATGTCATCATTGAATTTCATGACAAGAGCCAATTACATTATAATGATGTACGGAAATTTGGTAGAATGGAGTATGTTCCAAAAAATTTAATCAAAACATTCTTTGCTGAGCGAAAGATTGGTCCAGAACCAACGGAAGCAGAGTTTCATATAGAAGAGTTCAAAGATCAATTAGAGAAATCGAAGCAGCCGATTAAAACGGCTTTGTTATCACAAAAGATAGTGACTGGACTAGGGAATATTTATGTGGATGAAGTCTTATTTGAAGCACAGATTCACCCACAAACAGTTGGATCCCAACTATCAGATAAACAGATAAATACCTTGTATCATGCTATAATTAATATAATGAGTAAGGCAGTGGAACTTGGCGGATCAACGATTCGAAGTTACCGCAATACTGTTGGAGAAGCAGGGCGCTATCAGAACGAGTTAAAAGTATACGGTAAGACCGGTGAGCCTTGTGTCCGGTGTCAAACTCCCATTGAGAAAATCCGCGTAGCCCAAAGAGGGACACACTATTGTCCTGTATGCCAAAGATTATAACAGGAGATAAACGTATGAAAGCTATTGCTATAACAGGAAGTATCGCAACTGGAAAATCCACGGTTTCAAAATATCTAATTCAACAGGGTTATCCAGTGATTGATACAGATATTATTAGTCGCGTTGTGGTTGAAAAAGGTACTGTTGGCTTAGAACGATTGAAAGAAAATTTCGGAAACGATATTATTCAAGCAGATGGTACGTTAAACCGCAAAGCTTTAGGAAATATTGTGTTTAATGATGAAGCGAGTATTGAGAAACTCAATCAAATTTTACATCCGTTAATTTCTAAAGAATCTAAAGAAAGAATGGCAGCATATAAAGAAGAAGGTCATTCACTAATCTTTGTGGATATCCCTTTATATTATGAAGTGGATATTGACATTCCAACGGATGTCGTCTGGCTTGTATACGTCTCACCAGACATTCAATTAGAACGCTTAATGAAGCGGAATCAAATTGGTGAAGAAGATGCACGCCAACTTATTAGCAATCAAATATCGATTCAAGATAAGGCCAAATGGAGCGAAATCGTGATTGATAATTCAAACACACTTGAAGAGACACATAAACAAATCGATCAACTATTAAAAGCAGAGAATAACAAGTAATTACTTAAGGAGGTATGTACAATGCAATGTCCTAAATGTCAGGGTCAGTCATCCAAAGTGATTGACTCACGTCCGGCAGAAGAGGGTCAATCCATTCGTCGAAGAAGAGAATGTTTACAATGTGGCTTTCGCTTCAATACTCATGAGCGGATCGAGCAATCACCATTACTAGTAGTAAAACGCGATGGTACGCGTGAAGAATTTAATCGAGATAAATTAATGCGAGGCATTGTTCGAAGTGCGGAAAAACGGCCGATTGCGGTGGAGCAGATGAATGAACTTGTGAATCAAGTGGAAGAGTCCATTCGAGATGACGCTGACCAAGAGATCGAGACAAGCCGTATTGGGGAATATGTCATGCCTCTTCTTATGGAATTGGATGAGGTTGCCTACATTCGCTTTGCGAGTGTCTACCGTGAATTCCAATCGCGTGAGAGTTTCATGAAAGAATTAGAATCTATGGCAGGTAAGCATGGATCACAGATTGAGGAAGGTCAAGATCAAGATGAGCCTAACCATTAATCCGCTTCAACCCTTTGTTTTAAAAGGGCAAGCAGATATTTCAGCTAATTATCTAGAAAGTTTAACTCATTTATATCAACCAATTATCGGTCCAGAAAGTATGGGTCTATACTTAACGCTAATGTCAATGCCAACAACTGTTCACTTGGATAGTCGCAGATCATTACGTCATCAAATTTTACTACTTCACTTGAACATTGGTATTAAAGAATTGAATGAAGCACGGATAAAACTCGAGGCCGTCGGTTTAATGCGAACATATCGCGATATGAAATCAAATTCGAATCCCGTACATCAAACAATTCTCTATGATTTAAAGTTGCCCCTACTCAATCAAGCCTTTTTCCAAGATGCTTTATTAAGTACAGCTTTATTAAATCAATTGGGAGAGAAAGACTACGAAGAGTTAACAACACTTTTAACTGTAGAAGCGATTGATGAGGATCGTTATGCTGAGGAGACGTCCACCTTTCAAAAGGCGTTATATCCTATTCAAGTCAATGAAGCTGCTACAAAAGTTATTGACGAACAACCAGATAAAGTGCATAATTATGCACCTGGTTTAGAATATAGTCGTTTTATTTCTTATTTAATTTCTGAAGGAATAAACCATTCAGAATTAACTGAAGAATTGAAAGAACAGATTTATGCGATCCATGATATTTACGGCAATACAGAAAGCGAGTTAGCTAATCTAGTATACTTAGCTATGGATAAAACTACCGGAAATGTAAATTTAAATGACTTGAAGAAAATTGCTCAAAGACAAAATAAAAAAGCTGAATCGAATTGGCAACAAGACCAACTTGAGCCAAGGACGGAGTCGAACCGAACGTCTCGAATGTATACGAAAGAAGAAGTAGAAGACCGCAGACAACAATTAAAAGCGCAACATCCTGAATTAGCGCCAGGAGCGGTTCAATTGGTGATTTCGTGTGAACAAATGCCGAGTAATGCATTCTTGAATAAGATGAAGCAAGCCAAAAAAACTTTCGCAACCGATTCAGAGCATTTTTATATTAGAGATTTAGCAGAAAAAACACGTTTAAACGAACATGTTGTGAACTTTTTAATCTACTATCTTTTAGTGATTAACGACAGACCGAATATTTATAAAGGCGAATTGCAACGTGTAGCGAGTGAATGGGAACAAGAGGAATTAACGAATATCCCTAAGGCGATGCAATATGTGAAAGAACAACGCAAGAAGAAAGAAATCGAACAGAAGCAAAGAGAAAACCGTTCGAATTACAAGAAACGTGGACAATCCCAGCATCAAGAGATTATTCCATCTTGGTTGAAGGATAAGGAACAGTCCGTGCAACAACAAGAGACTCCTCAAACTGCATCTCAACCGCAATATAGTGAAGATGAGATGCGTAAGCGTCTGAATGAGTTAATAGGGGAAGAAGGTGATTCATAGTGCAAAAAATTAATCAAATATTGACTCGGTTTACGAGAGATCCAAAGTTTCAAGCAGATTATAAAGCGACCGTCGATTATGTCTTAAATCATCCCGATGTCAAAGCGTTTGTGAACCAGCATGAAGAGGCCATTTCTCAAGAAATGATTGAAAATTCGATTTCTAAATTGAATGAATTCGCACGGGAAATGGATCTATTAAGAAAAGGTGAACAAGGACAAAATCCTGGTTTCAAACCAGTCTTGTTCTTAAATTATAATTACATCGATGTATCATATGTGCCGACTAAGGCTTACTATGAGAATAAAGAGAAGCAGCAACAAAGAAGTTTATTAGATAACCGAATGATGTCTGCGGATGTAAGAGAAGCGACCTTGACTGAGTATTATGCCAATACAGAGTCGCGTAAGCAGCTTTTAGCAGAAGTGATCAGCTTTATAGATGAGTACAAGAAGAACCCACATCGTGCTCAAGGCTTATACATCTCAGGGGAATTTGGTGTAGGTAAGACTTATTTACTGGGTGCTTTAGCCAATGCACTAGTGAAGTTGAATAAAAGTGTGACGATGATTCATTATCCAACCTTTACAACGGAGATTAAATCGACGTTTGCTGATAATTCAACACAAAAAGTTTTAACGGATGTGAAGTCGGTCGATATCTTAATTATTGATGATATCGGAGCCGAAGCTAACACCGTTTGGGTACGTGATGAAGTATTGACGACCATTCTAGAATACCGTATGAAGGAGTCATTACCGACATTCTTTTCGTCAAACTTTAACTTAAAAGAGATCGAAAGCCACTTAGCTCACTCAAGAGATGGTGGTAACGAAACAATTAAAGCGAAGCGAATTATGGAAAGAATTCGTTTCCTAGCAAAAGAAGTCTCTCTTACAGGAGAGAACTTAAGACATAGAAATAGATAAGGAGGGATGATTTGAACCGTAATCCTGAAGAAGAATTAAAACAAAAGCGACTACTCATGATTTATTTTGGGATCGCCCTAGCCATTCAAGTAATCGTCCTTTTCATCTATTATTTTAGAGAAGGACAAACACAATTAGCCTTTCCAATGCTTTTGGGTATTTTTATTACAGGTGCTGGCTTGGTGACGCTTTCGCAGTTTGGTAAGCGACAATAGGACTTGTAATTCAATAAAAGTCATGATATAAATATGATATAGCTTTTGCTTTCATTAGGAAGTGAAAAGCCCTTAAATGAATAAACCACTTTACATGAAGACAACTTAGTAAACTCAATGCTCTCAGAGAGGGATGATTTGGTGCGACATCCTACATTGCTTTATATAAGACCCCTTCATATACTTTTACTCTGAACTCGGTTTCGATATTAGGAGTAGACGCAGATGCCCGTTAAGCTTGAATGAAGTTCATAGGACACTAATTTAGTGTCTCTATGGAAAAATTTGGGTGGAACCACGTAATAAATTTCACGTCCCATTGATTGAGTACACGCTCAGTCAATGGGATTTTTTTGTATATTTTATAAAAAAGAGGAGAATAGTCATGGACAAAATTAAATTAACGTTTCCAGATGGAAATGTAAAAGAATTTGACGCAGGTATTACAATTGCTGATGTTGCTGATTCAATTAGTAAATCACTTAAAAAAGCAGCTTTAGCAGGGAAACTAGATGGGGAAATTATTGATTACCATACACCAATTACCAAAGATGGTGCGATTGAAGTTATCACAAATAAAAGCCCTGAAGCATTAGAATTAATGCGTCACTCATCAGCGCATCTATTAGCACACGCGTTAACTCGTTTATACCCAGGAATTCAATTTGGTGTAGGGCCAGCGATTGAATCAGGATTCTACTACGATACTTATAAAGAAGATCCAATCACTGAAGAAGATTTACCTAAGATTGAAAAAGAAATGAAGAAAATCATCTCTGAAAACCACGACATCATTGGTCGCGTCGTTTCTAGAGAAGAAGCATTAGAAATCTTTAAAGATGATGCTTTCAAACTAGAATTAATTAAAGAACTTCCAGAAGATGAAGAAATCTCAGTATACCAACAAGGTGAATTCGTTGACTTATGTCGCGGAGGCCACATGCCTTCTACAGGTAAGATTAAAGTGGTTAAATTATTATCACTGGCTGGTGCATACTGGAGAGGGAATTCAGATAACACAATGATGCAACGTGTGTACGGTACAGCGTTCTTCAAACAAGATGAATTGGATGAATTCTTACGTTTACGTGAAGAAGCAAGAGAACGCGATCATCGTAAGTTAGGTAAAGAACTAGGCATCTTCATGATTAACCAAGAAGCGGGGCAAGGCTTACCATTCTGGTTACCAAACGGGGCAACAATCCGTCGTACCATCGAACGTTACATTATGGATAAAGAAATTAGCTTAGGCTATGAGCACGTATATACACCCATCATGGCTAAATCAGATTTATATAAAACTTCTGGTCACTGGGATCACTATAAAGATGACATGTTCCCATTAATGGACATGGGTGACGGCGAAATGTTGGCACTACGTCCAATGAACTGTCCACATCACATGTTAATTTACAAAAACGACATCCATTCATACCGTGAATTACCAATCCGTATTGCGGAATTAGGTATGATGCACCGTTACGAAAAATCAGGTGCCTTATCAGGATTACAACGTGTACGTGAGATGACATTGAACGACGCACATATCTTTGTACGTCCTGACCAAATTAAAGAAGAATTCAAACGCGTACTAAAATTAATTGAAGATGTATACAACGACTTCAATATTACTGACTACCGCTTCCGCTTAAGCTACCGCGATCCAGAAGATAAAGAGAAATACTTTGATGACGATCAAATGTGGGAAAAAGCAGAAGCAATGTTAAAAGAAGCGATGGACGAATTAGGTCTAGAATACTTTGAAGCAATTGGTGAAGCAGCCTTCTACGGACCTAAATTAGACGTGCAATTCAAGACAGCCATTGGTCTTGAAGAAACAATGTCAACAGTTCAATTAGACTTCTTATTACCAGAACGTTTCGAATTAACTTATGTGGGTGAAGACGGACAAAATACACACCGACCAGTAGTTATTCACCGTGGTGTTGTATCAACAATGGAACGTTTCGTTGCTTACTTAATCGAAGAATACAAAGGGGCATTCCCAACATGGTTAGCGCCTGTTCAAGCCGTATTATTACCTGTAAGTAATGATGCTCATGGTGACCGTATCGAAGAACTTTACCATGATTTAAGAGCGAAAGGTTACCGCGTTGAGATGGACTTACGTAACGAAAAATTAGGTTACAAGATTCGTGAAGCTCAAACGTCTAAAGTACCATACCAAATCGTTATTGGAGACCAAGAGGTGGAAGACGGCACAGTGAATATCCGTCCATACAGCTCTAAAAATTCTCAAACGATGACTTACGACGAGTTTGTTGAGTACCTTGAGAAAGATATCGCATCAAAAAGTCGTGACGCTGAATAATTTGAATAGTTAATAGCAGAACAGCTCAACCATTGTGGTTTATGACCATGATTGTTGAGCTTTTTTTGCTTGGGAGTGAGGGACTAAAGTGCCGACCACATTTTGCGTATCTCGTGACTTTACCATATGTTAGCGCTAAGCTTGTTGTATAGAGTGTATAACAACTTAAGGAGGATCATATTATGGCAAAAATACATATTAAAAGAGCTTACGATGATGCGAAAGACCAAGATGGTTTCCGTATATTAGTGGATCGTTTATGGCCAAGGGGCATTAAAAAGGAAGACTTACATCATGATGAGTGGTTTAAAGGCATTGCGCCCTCATCAGATTTGCGAAAAGACTTTGATCATGAAGATGACAAATTTACTTGGTTTAAAGAACATTATGAAAAAGAATTAAATAATAATGATGAGAAAGATTCATGGCTTTCATTAGTCAAAGAAAAATTAGATGACGGTCCCGTAACTTTACTATATGCAGCCAAAGACAAGGACAACAATAATGCGGTCGTATTAAAAGAATGGACAGAGGATCATCTATAAAAATACTCGATACAGTCAATTTCATTTTACTTTTAACCGTTAACATCGCTATAATGGAATGAAAGAGATTGAAAATTCGAGGAGGAAAATAAATGGTTTTTGAAATTGTAGTGATCGTAATATTGGTTATCTTACTCGTCAACCAATTTAATTTATGGAATCGCTTTACAGTTTGGTTTAATCAACAATCTGATAGCGAAGCGGGGGAAAGTGGACGCAATTATAAAGGGTATATCTTTATTGTACTTATTGGAGCAATCTTCGCTTTCATCACAGCTTACTTTCAAACAGCTAGAGAGATTAACTTTGCAGCAACATCCTTAGCGCTAGAACAATTAGCAATGAACAACGAAGTGATTGCGGAATCAGCAATGAATGCCCAAACAACCGCATTCCAAAACGCCTTTGACTTCACATCATTGTACTGGCAAAAATTCTTTGAAAATGCGACACTGTTCATTCTATTACCAGTCTTAATTAGTTTAGGAACAGTATTCATGCAAGATGAAATGAAGAAGACAAAAGAAGAGTTAGCGCAAGTTACGATTGCTGATTCGAAAAAAGTTGAACCAGAATCTGAAATAGAAGTGACAGAAACAACTGAACCTATTGAACCTATTGTAACAACTGAACCCACAGAAGAACCCATAGTCAATGAAGACATTGCTGTATTAGCCGAAGAAGAAATCAAGGAAGAAGCAGAAGACGATACAACTGAATTGTCATAACAAAAAATGAGTTAGTGAGATTTTCTCACTAACTCATTTTTTTATTTATCTTTTAATCGATTTGTACGTAATTGGTTTCGGTCACTAAAGAATGAACGATACGTTAAGTAAGTCGCGATATAAGTAGAGATTGCCGTAGAGGCTAGCATCATAAACATAACCATAATTTGGTAAAGAATGGCTTTAGTAGGATCAATTCCCGCAAACATTAAACCAGCCATCATGCCAGGTAAAGTCACTAATCCAACAGTCTTCGTACTATCAATCGTTGGCTGTAAACCACGACTCATTGTAGCTTTTAGAATCGATTGGGACGCTTGATAGGGTGTCGCACCTAGAGCTAATTTTTCTTGCACAGCTTGCGCTTGGTCTGTAAACGTCTGTGATAGGGTAGAGAATGCTAAACCAATCGAACTCATGGATCCACCGATAATCATCCCAGTAATTGGAATGAGTTGAGAAGGTGTAAACTCTAAACTACCTGAGAGAACAAGCACACTAATCGTAATCGTCGCTGTGGTTAAAATCGCAATTAAAGAATTGATAAAGGCATTTTTCAAACCTTTCCCACGTTGTCCCGCATTCCAACTAGCATTTAATATCATGACTAGCATCATTGCTAGTGTTACAAATGTGTTGTTAACTTGGAATATTCCTTGTAATAGGAAACCAACCACAACGAGTTGAACAATCATGCGGACAATCGCAATAATTAAATCTTTTTCAAGTTTTAATTTTTCTCGGTATGAAATGACAATCGCAATAATAACTAAAATAAAAGACAAGATTAAAGAAGTTGGGGTTACATTAAGCTGGTTCATGATTATCCTCACTTTCATCGAAGGCTATTTTATCTAAGGTGATAATTCGGTCAGCTAATTGTTGTTCTTTTTCAATGTGGCTGACTAAAATAACTGTGACATTATTCTCTTTACGGTATTGGTCTAACCATTCCCAGATGATTTTTCGAGTATCTGAATCTAGGGCACTCGTAATCTCATCAAGTAAGAGAATATCAGGGCGGAATTGAACGTTACGAATTAAAGCCACACGCTGTTTCTCTCCACCAGATAAAGTTGTAATATCTTTATCTAAATATGACTTCGGTAATTGAACATGTGAAAGCAAATCTTTCGCAAGTTCTTCATCAAAGTCCATATCGCGAATATCATAACTAAACTTTAAGTTATCGCGAACTGTTTCGCCAAATAAGGTTGGCGCTTGGAAACAATACGAGACATTTTGTCGTAAGTCAATGGGATCAATGTCTTCGACATTCTCACCTTTATATAAATAGTCACCTGACGTTGTTAAAGCAGGGCTTTGTAATTGCGCAAGGTATTTGAGTACGGTACTTTTACCGCTCCCAGAAGGGCCATTAATCGTAAGAATTTCGTTGGGGTGTACGTCGAATGATAAGTTACTTATGATTGTTTGCGTATTGGTTTTAATTGTTAGATTATTAATCTGTATAAGTTCTGACACGGTAATCACCTTTCTTTGAAAAACATATTACCTAATTGTAAGTATTATAATTGGACTTTGCAAGACATACTAAAAATATATATAAAAACTCTGAGCCAATGTCATGAACTAACACCGGATCAGAGTTGCTTTGTTAATGATTGTTTATTTAATGTTCATTCGGATCGTTTTCTGCATCTTCATGAGTCGGGTGGACTGTTCCTTCTAAGTGATCTGGTCCAGCATATATTGTATATAACTTAAGTGGTTTATCTCCAGTATTCTCGATATTATGCCACTTATTTGCTGGAACAAATACAGCATCATCATCAGATACTTTTATTTGTACATTTAAATCATCTTCAGTTGGCCCCATCTTACATAAGCCTTCACCATCTTCAATTCGAATAAATTGATCAATGCCTTCGTGTACTTCTAAACCAATATCATCCCCTGGTTGAATTGACATGACAGTTACTTGTAATTTTTCGCCTGTCCAAATTGTCGTACGATAGTTATTATTTTCCTTTGTTGCATCTTCGATATTTATTACATACGGCTTTTTACCATGGTCCTTGTAGTCAAATTCCATATTAAATCCTCCTCGTAATAGTTTACACATCTAAAATACATATGTTACATAGATAATAACGTTTACATAAAACTTTGTCAAATAATATAAATTTTTTTATAAAAAAGTATTGAGGGAGCAAAATATATTTATATTAGGTAATGATTTGAAGGGGCACAATGAGAGAGTAGCTTTCTAGATTTAAAGGCAAGCTTATAAAGCAAAGGTATAGTAATTCGAGAATAGTCAACAACAGATAAATGAATCACCTATATAAGCAATACAAGTGAGGGTGATGTGTTGTTAGATCGATATTATCAACAATATAAAAAAGAAGTTATAAAATCAATTGATATTCCAGAAGAGAGTTTATTGATAACGATCGAAACAATTAATCAACTAAAAAATTATTTCACCGAAGCTGTTGAAAAGATTGATCAAATAAATAACTCGAATTAATCAGGTGCAAGCTATTAAAAGCCCCCTTAAATCCAAACGAGGATTAAAAGGGGGCTCTTCTTAAATAAAACTATTTAACTGCTTTAATACTATCCATTAATACTTTAAAGAAAAAGCCAAGACCAATTGTTAGTAGAATATGCCCAATACCAGCAATCCCAGACATCATTGCAGATGATTCCATTCCCATCACAATCATTGATCCATGGATTAACATAATTAGTAAAGATAAGCCTAAACCGGATTGGTAGAACATAATGAATTTTTTATAATGGCGGTGTGCGCTTAATTTAAATTGGTGTTCAAGAATTAATACAATTAAGAAAAAGAACATTCCTAAAATTAAAGTGTGTGTGTGTAATACCCCTAATTGAGTATAGCCAGTAAAGTCATAAATTCGAGCAAATTCACGATCAAATAATCCGAAAGCCAGACCTAAAATCATATAAATCATACTCGTACGTGCTAATTTGTGTTGCATATTACTCTCCTTTTGTGTTGTTTATGCCATGTAGTAACCAAGAAATCTTTCGATCGTATTCTAAGAGAAGTGTCTGTGAATCCCATTCATTGGCGATATATTCAGTTAAACTATTCGTAACCAATGACATGACAAAGTATAAAAAGCTCATCGCTTCTTCTTTATTTGAGATATCAAAGTGATTCTTCTCTAATATCGTAAACCAATGATCAAACATATGTGATTCTGAAGGAACTTTACGACGTCTCGAGAATATTAATTGATCACTTCGAGTTAAGAATTTGATTTGTTTCCATTGAATATCTTGATGATCGAGGTGACTAATTTCCCTCAAGTAATTCGCAATCCCATCGAATAGGGCATCCTCGCTTTGTTGAATGTGCTGCATAATATCAATATGAATTGCGCGTGCCACTGTTGATATTAAGTAATCATTCGCATCAGCCAAATCTTTAAAATACTTATAAAAAGCGCCGCGAGACATATTCATTAATGTAATAATTTCTGACACCTTCACTTGACTCAGCGGTTGATCGTAAAGAACATCCAATAAAATCAATTCAATCTGTACGCGTTTATCAGCATCTAAATGTAAAAAAGTATCTTTAGGGATATGAAAACCTCCTTCATAACAAAGTAGTGACAAAATGTCACTGTGAGAGTATAACATGAGAGTGACACTTTGTCACTAGCAATTAAAAATTTATAACATTTGCTTAGTTAAAGGGTTGGTGGTAAGTTTTACTTGAACAAATTATTCATAAAGGAGGGCAAATAATGATTGAAAGAGAAGAGTTATTTGACTACATTGAAGATAAATATAAAGTTAAACCCGACCATCCTTGGGATACCTTTGAGAATTATGCAGCCTTGAGACATAAGGACAATGAAAAGTGGTTTGCCCTAGTTATGGACATCACTCCAGATAAGATTGGCCTAAAAGGAGATAAGAAAATCGATGTCTTGAATCTAAAAGTAAGAAATGAATTCATCGGCATGCTCAGAAAAATAGAGGGGATTTACCAAGCTTATCACATGGACAAAGATAATTGGGTGACCATTAATTTGAGTGAGATGAATTCAATGGGTGATATTGAAGATTTAATTGAAGAAAGTTTTGATTTGACGAAATAGGGTTGAGTATAATGAAGATATATTAAATCAATTCAAAAGGAGTTTTCATATATGCTTGGTTTACCTAGAGGTGAAGTGTTTTTAGTTCCCTGGACAAGTGAATGGGAAAAAGAATTTATACTAGAGAAAAGAAGAATCCAAACTAAGATTGAATCCTATACAGTTAAAATCCATCACATTGGTAGTACTGCAGTAAAGTATTTAAGTTCAAAGCCTATTATTGATATCGCAATTGAAATTGAGCAATTTAGGGATGGAGAAAAGTGTATTTCGGCCTTAGAATCACTTGGTTATACTTATCATGGTACAAACATATTACCCGATCGACATTATTTTACTAAAGGAGAACCCAGAACTCATCAAATTCATATGTATCAAACTGGAAACGAATATTTGATAGATCAGTTAGATTTTAGAGATTATTTGAGAAATAATAGTCAAGCCAAAAATGAATATGAAACATTAAAGATAGAATTATCAAAAATAAACAAAACAAATAAGCATAAATATGCTGAGGAAAAAACTGCATTTGTTCAATCGATATTGAGAAAAATCAATCATCCTTAATATATGAATGAAGTTTAAAAACAATGACCATCTTTGGAGTAGTATTGATTATAGCCTTCGTGAGTGAAAATAAATAAAAAAATAGGTTTCCTATCAGCCTTTGAAAGCTGGTAGGAAACCTTAGTGAAGCTATTATGGAGATGAGGAGATTCGAACTCCTGTCCAAATATCTCGCCACTTACAAATCTACGTCAATAGTTTATCCATTTAAAGTTTGGCTCACTGTTAGCCGATAAACGGGCATCGCAGTTCGCGAGTCTGGTAATCTCTTATTTAACTTGCAGACGGAAAGTTAAATCGTATCCCACTGAATTTGAGACCGGTATCTGAGCACATGGGCGATGCCAGGCCGATCTTCACCCGCAGTTCTTAGGCTGCTAAAGCGAAATTATTGTTTGTTTTGTTTGCAGTTATATTTAACTGTAGCGTTTTTAGGAAGTCGCTGCCTTCCTGACGCATCATAAGTTCGAACAATACCTGTCGAAACCAAGACATCCCCGATATGATACTCAACTAGTATAGCACGGAGAGTATCATAAGTCAAACTTAGTCAGTCTTTTACCTATTCCGACTCTAACTGAAACGTCTCCTCAGTGACTTGAGTAATTTCTTTCGGACTGTATCTGACTTCTTTCATTTGAACCTTGCCTTCCTTATCAACAACAATTGCTGTTGTTGAAACTGTACCAAACTCTTGATTCCCATTTAGGAAAATCGAAGAACTTTGTCTCGCATATTCCTTATCTAAATGCTCAGGGTAATGCTTAAAGTCTGGATTAGGTGTCTTGTCTTGAAAGCTTTTAATCATTTGATCGACAGATGGGGCTTGGTTCGCCTCGATCATCTGAGTTAGGTCACTTTCAGAATGAGACTGACGGTACTTAGATAGATCATCTTTCGTATTACTCACACTATGAATCCCATCAGATAGGGGAGTCAAAGCATCCGAGACATTATCATATAGATACAGGTCATCTAGTGTTCCAAATAATAAATTATACCCGTCATAATTCAGCCGGTTCGTTCTTAATTCCTTCGCATACTCAATAGCAGTCATTTCGCCTTTAAGAAAATTCGAAATCAATTCACCACGCGATGTTAATTCAACCGGTTCATGCTTTGTAAAAGGCTGATTAGTCAAAGCGGCAAAGCGACCTGTCTTTGTCATGGCTAACCATGTTCCGCCAGCTTTCATATCACGGCCACCAATAATGTTTGGCTCATCTTCCCAGAAATGAATCTCCTTACTTTCTCTATGGTAAGACTCATCCCGGTTAGCAATTAGTACGAATGGATACGGTCTATCCGCATCTTTATTGAATGTAATTAAGCACATATGTGTCACCTCCTATATTACACTTATTAATTCATCTTCATTTGATAGTATATCATTCTGATATAAAATAAATATGAATTTGCTTCAAGTTCAAAAAATAATATATGATTAAATAATTAGCTATTTAGTTATATAATGATATGAATGTGAATTCACATGGGAGATTTTCATGCAAAAAAATACCTACACAAAGGTATTTTAAAAAAACAAAGTATATCATTATAACTTTTTCACTAATCATGATATACTAAATTTGTTGGAAATTTATATTTGACAATCGAAAAAGAAATTTGAGGAGAGAAATATTTATGATAATTGGAATTCCGAAAGAAATTAAACCAAATGAAGATCGCGTTGGTATGACACCTGGTAACGTGCAAACGTTAGTGGATGCAGGTAATACTGTGTATGTTGGAAAACACGCTGGTGACGGATCAGGTTTTACTGATGAGGAATATATTGAAGCTGGCGCAGAAATCAAAGATGACGCAAAAGACGTATGGGCCGCTGATATGGTAATTAAAGTAAAAGAACCTCTAGCTGAAGAATATGATTATTTCCATGATGGCTTAATCTTATTCGCCTATCTACATCTTGCGCCTGAATTAAACTTAACTCAAGCATTATTAGATAAAGGCGTAATTGGTATTGCATACGAGACAATGGTTGAAGACGGTACGTTACCATTACTTACTCCAATGAGTGAAGTAGCAGGACGTATGGCTGTTCAAATCGGTGCTCACTTCTTAGAAAAACAAAATGGTGGACGTGGAATTCTATTAGACGGTCTACCAGGCGTGAGCAGTGCCCACGTTGTTGTTATTGGTGGAGGTATCGTGGGATACAACGCAGCGAGACTCTCAGTTGGTATGGGAGCTAAAGTAACAATTTTAGATATTAATCCACAACGTTTAGCTGAATTAGAAGACTTATTAGGTGGACAAGTTGAAACATTAATGTCTACTGAAGAGAATATTGCGAAAGTAATCCAAGATGCTGACGTGGCTATTGGTTCTGTATTAATCCCAGGACGTCGCGCACCAATCTTAGTAACTGAAGATATGGTTAAGACAATGAAAGAAGGATCTGTGATCGTCGATATCGCTGTTGACCAAGGTGGTAACTTTGAAACAACGACTCACGCGACAACACATAAAGACCCTGTATACATTAAACATGGTGTTGTTCACTATACAGTTGCGAACATTCCAGGTGCTGTACCACGAACTGCGACATTAGGATTAACTAACGTAACATTACGTTACGCACAAGAAATTATCAGCAAAGGTGTTAAAGAAGCAGCTTTAGGTAACTCAACCATCTTAACAGGAATTAATACTTATAAAGGTATTCTTACTCAAGAAGGTGTTGCTGAATCACAAGACCGTGAATTCACTGACGTACATGAGTTATTTGATAAATAATTAATTGAATGAAGGTTTAACCCGGGAGCAGAGATGCTTCTGGGTTTTTGTGTTTTTTAAGGTTCTTTGTCAAATAATGTTGGTGAATATTTAAGGCGATAGATATAGTTTTATCGTCTTATTTTTTTGATGTAAGTTATTTAGCGATCTGTTGGATTGAGATTAAAATACGACACCTTAAGTGACCGTAATTTCGATAACCATAGCCAGATTGTTTGATCATCTTGGTTTTATTTACGGTACCTTCCACAACGCCATCCGTGAGTGTATAAGTTAAGCTGTTTTTAATATCTAATAAGTAGGAAGTTAATGTTCGAAACGCTGTTCTCACTATGTGTGGGAAGACATATTTTTTACTTTCCATTAAAGTGATCTCAAAAGTACATGCCAGTTGAGCATCCAGTTGGATCAAATAGTCGACCCTGCCTTTTCATTGATCAACCAGTCAAATTATCGATGGGTATGATAGTGGGTAAAATCCAACGCTTCGCGCGGCTTCAAGAGTAGCTTCCACAATCGCTTAAGCTTGGTATAATCTCGGGGCTGAGTATAGTGTAGCCGATTCATAACCCGAATGCGATACGAATTTAACACTCGGTTTAAGAGCTGAACGATATGGAAACGGTCAATAATGATACGGGCATCCGGAAATAACCGCGGTAAAAAGTCTCGATAAGGGGAATACATATCCAAGGTGATGGTTTTTATGTGTCGCGTTATTCATTAACAGACACGACATTGCCCCGGGAACAATTTTAACCGATTAAATTCATCGATCTCCAAGTGGGACGGTAAGCGACTGGGTTTAGGATTTAGGTTGTCCCCATAGATTTTTAATTGACGGATGACGTCGTGGTTGAAACATTCAGGTGTTGAGCGATGAAGGTCATGGACTGCATCTGAGCTAATTCTTCAAGGATGACATACTTCACCGCAATAGAAATAAAACAATGCCGACGAGTTAAGAGAGTGACGAACCACTGTGGTCTGACGGCAATGTTTACAGAAATAGCGTTGTTTCCTTAACTTTTAATTGACAGGCTGACAGTTGGATTGTCCCAATAAAACGACGGAATTCATCGTACCGTTGCGTATGATATCATGACTACTTTGATTTAGACAGCCACAGTGAGAACAGGCTTGAGGCAGATGATCGAGATGCTCCGTCACCGTGTGGACTTTTCGATGGGCCACCTTCACATGTAGGGACGTCGATTGAACCGATGAACGAAATTGTTGAACCTCTCCATAAGATTCTTCTTGTAAACCCTGAGTTAACTTAATATGTGGGTTTTTAATTCCTAGCAAAAGAGCGGTAGAATGTAAGAAAGCCATGTTGATTTCTTTTCTAATGTGTTTGGTCGTACTTACATCATAGCGGAAATCATTGGCTTTTTGTGTATACAAAAATAATGCGGGTGATTTCTCACCAACACTAAAAATTATAGAAACCAGTAAACTAGTGAAATTATATTAGTATATTATCAGGTATATTTTTTCCATTCTTATAGAAGGGAGGAATGTTGATATGTCCCAAAAATTACAACTACAATCCGCCAAAAACGTATGAAAAAACAGATAGCAACAGAACAGTGTATATTGTATTTTAAAAAGGGGCCAAAATTTTAGGAATTGCAATTGAAAATGGGACCACCTGTCAGT